>JAJRRX010000045.1 GCA_024279075.1 Alphaproteobacteria bacterium
ATCTGGCGGCAGCCGATCCGCACCACCCTCAGCCTGATCGGGCTGGCGTTTTCCTCCTTGCTGCTGGTTTTTATGCTGTCGTTTCAATTCGGTGTGTATGACACGATGAAGATCGGCGCGCTGGGCTTGCTCGATGGGTTTGGCCAGTTTCAGCCCGAGGGCTATGATGATGATCCCGACATTTCCCGCCGGCTACCCAACTGGCAAACCCTCGTAACCGCGGCCCATATGGATGGGGTGGATTACGCCACCCCCCGCGCCAGTTCATTTGCCATTATGGCCAGCGGTGATATCAGCTTTGGTGCGGCCATTATGGGCGTGGACCCTGCAACAGAGCCGCAGGTCAGCACCCTTGCCAGCACCATTATTGAGGGCCGCTATCTTGAAAAAGATGACGCGGCGGCGGTTGTGATGGGCGAAGGGCTGGCGCGCAATCTGGCGCTTAAGATCGGCGATAGCGTAACAATGCTCGGCACCGGAAATGACGGCGCGGTGGCGGCGGATGTGCTTGAGGTTGTAGGCATTTTCAGCACCGGCATTGCGGGGCTGGACCGCCAAATCACCCAAATGCCCTTGGCACGGTTTCAGGACACCTTTAACCTTGGCGATAACGTAAACGTGGTGGCGCTACGGGGTGATGATTTTAATGCAGTGCTGCAAGCCGCCCTTGATTTAAAGGAATTGGCCGCAGAGAACGGCGCGGTTTACCTGCGCTGGGATGAGTTGCAACCCGAGGTTAAACAGATGATAACCCTCGATCTTTCCACCGCGATGCTGATGTATGGGGTGATGATAATCGTGGTAGTGTTTATCCTGCTCAACACACTTTATATGTCGGTGCTGGAGCGGACGCGGGAGTTTGGCGGGCTGATGGCCATCGGCATGCGCCCTGCGCAAATCGGCACTATGGTCTGGCTTGAGCTGATATTTCTGTCGCTGCTGGGTGCGGGTATTGGCATTGCGCTTGGCGCGGGCATTACGATTTGGGTGGAACGTGTCGGCATCAACTTTCCGGGGCTAGACGAGCTTTTCCGCCAATGGGGCATTACGGGGCGGGTTTACCCTGATCTCAGCCTATTTAGCGCCACCATCGGGCCGGGAATCATCGTTATCTCGATCATCATTCTGGGGCTGATCCCCTATCGCCGCATCATGGGGCTAGAGCCGGTTGAAGCTATGGGGGCCGCATAATGGAAGATTTTAAGCTCCTCGCCCCGCTGGCATGGCGAAACCTGTGGCGTAATCCGCGCCGCACCGTCATCACGCTGATCGTGGTTTCGGTTGGGTTGTGGTCCATCCTTGCCGTCGCCAGTTTTATCACTGCATGGGCGCAAAGCTCGCGCGATGCCACGCTGCGGTTGCTGATCGCCCAAGGGCAAATCCATGCCGAGGGCTACCTTGATAACCCCAACATCAACCGCCTGATGGACCCGCCCGAAGGCGCGCTGCTGGCGGCCCTGAACCAGCCCGATATTTCCAACTGGGTCGTGCGCCTTGAGCTGCCCGCCGTGGTGCAATCTGAATACAAAACCCTGCCGGCGAGCGTGGTTGGCGTGGTGCCGGAGGATGAGCGCCGGATTTCATCCGTGCCCGATAAGCTTGTGCAAGGGCGCTACCTGAGCGGGCCGGAAGATGACGGGGCGGTTATCGGCCTTAACCTCGCTAAGCGCTTGAAAACCGCGCTCGGGCGGCGGGTTATTTTGATGATAACAGCCGAGGATGGCTGGTTAGAGGAGCGCAGCTTTGATGTGGTCGGGATTTATGACGCCGATACAGCCTTTGAGGATACCTACATTTTTACCGGCCAAGCGGCCATGCAGGAGATGGTCGGGCTGGAAAACAAGATCGCCCAAATCGCCTTCGAGGTGCCCGATGATACTAAGCTGGACGGCGTTGTTGCCCGCCTGCAAGCCGCTGCGCCCACGCTAGACACCCGCCAATGGCGCAAGCTTTCGCTGATCATGGGGGCGATGGATGCCACCATGGGCGGGGTGATATTTGTGTGGATGGGGGTGATGATGGTGATGATCTCGATCGGTGTGATCAACACCCAGCTGATGGCGGTGTTCGAGCGCATTCACGAGTTTGGCCTGCTGCGCGCGCTGGGCCTGAAGCCCGGGCATGTGCTGGCCTTGGTGGCGCTGGAGTCGCTCTTGCTGATCGGGCTTGGGGTGCTTATCGGCATGGCTATGGGCGCAGGCACGGTTTGGGGCCTGTCAGATGGCATAGACTTGAGCGCCTTTGGCAAGGCGCTGGAGGCCTTCAAAACCGGCGATGTGCTTTACCTTCAAATCCAGCCGATGGATTATGTAATCTTCCCGCTGGCCATCTGGCTGCTGGGCGTGGTGGTGGCGCTATGGCCCGCATGGCGCGCGGCCAAAATCAGCCCCGTGGAGGCGATGCGCAGTGCAACATAAAGGAAAAATGATGAAGGCGATTGTAAGCTGCAAGGGTGTGACCAAGGTTTTTGGCAAGGGTGAGTTGGCGGTGCATGCCCTGCGCGGCATTGACTTGGACATTATGGAAGGTGATTTCGCCACGCTGGCGGGGCCATCCGGCTCCGGCAAAACCACGCTGCTCAATATGATCGGCGCGCTCGACCACCCCACCGAAGGCGAGGTCACGGTTGATGGCCAAAGCCTGAGCGGGATGAGCAAGGGGGCGCTTTCAGACCTGCGGCTGGAGAAGGTGGGGTTTATCTTTCAGGCCTATAATCTGGTGCCGGTGCTGAGCGCGCGGGAAAACGTGGAATTTGTGCTGCGGCTGGCCAAAGTGCCCGCAGCCGAGCGCCGCGCGCGGGCGGATGCGGCGCTGGCTGAAGTTGGCCTGCAAGGCATGGAAAGCCGCCGCCCCTCGGCCATGTCTGGCGGGCAGCAACAGCGGGTGGCGATTGCGCGCGCGCTGGTGGGCCGCCCGCGCGTTGTGCTGGCGGATGAGCCAACCGCCAACCTAGACAGCAAAACCACTGCCGAGCTTGTGGACCTGATGTATCGGCTCAACCAAGAAAGCGGGATCACCTTTTTGATCGGCACCCACGACCCGCGGGTGATGGACCATTCAAAACGACATATCGAGATGGAAGATGGACAAATTATCAGCGATACTCGCAGTTAGCCTACTGGCCAGCCCCGCGCTGGCCGAACCCGTAACCGTGCGGCTGGACCTAGGCGGCAGCTTCGAGCAGGCCGCATCCGATAGCATTGGTGCGCTTTTGGGCTATGACACCCGCCAAACGCTGGACGCCAAAGCGCGGCTGATGTGGCAGGGGAGCGCGGGCGCGCTGGGCTTTGAGGCACAGGTGCTGCTTGGCTATCAGGCGGGGGATGGTGTGAGCTATGGGGCGGCGTTGGCGGGGCTGGCACCGCCTGTGCCGCCGCCGAGCTTTCTTGACCTGTCCACCGACGTTTTTAACAACTCCGGCCAAAGCCTGACAGCAGGCATTGATCGCTTTTCGGTCAGCCATGCCAGCCAAAACCTTGTGCTCAAGCTCGGGCGGCAGGCGGTCACATGGGGCAGCGGGCTGGTGTTTCGCCCCTCCGACATCATCGCGCCCTTTGCCCCCAATGCCATTGATACCGCCTATAAGCCGGGTGTGGACATGGCCTATGCGCAGGTGCTTTTTGACAATGGAAATGATGTGGAAGCGGTGTTTGTGCCCCGCCGCGCTGTGGCGGGTGGGCCGGTGGTGTGGGACCAGTCCACGCTGGCGCTGCGCAGCACGCTGCTGCTGGGTGATTTTGACGGCACCGTGCTGCTGGCGCAAGACCACGGCGACACGCTGCTCACCCTCGGCCTCGGCGGGCCGGTGGGCAATGCGGCATGGAATGTGGAACTGGGGCAATGGTTTTTGGCCGATAGCAGCACCCCGCTGAATATCCTCGCCAATATCTCCAATAGCGGCACCATTGGCGAGATGAACATCACCTATTTCGCCGAGTATTTTCATAACGGTTTTGGCGTAGATACGGCAACGCCGCTAGATGCCCTGCCCACGGCGTTGGCCGACCGCCTCGCCACTGGGCAGCTCTTTAATACAGGGCAAGATTTCCTCGCAGTTGGCGCGCAGCTCAGCGTTTCAGCCGCGGTGACAGTTTCGCCCAGCATCATCGCCAGCCTCAATGATGGCAGCGTGTTTGCTGCGGTGCAGGCGGGGGTGTCGCTCAGCGATAACCTCGATTTCAGTCTAAATGCCAGCAAGGGCTTTGGTCCCAACGGCACCGAATTCGGCGGGCGCGAAACCACCGCAGGTTCCGGCGTCTTCCTGAAAGCGCCGCTAAGCCTAGGCCTCAACATCACGCGCTATTTCTAGGCCAGCCTTCCCGCCCTTCGGTTGGGCCTAGCCTCGGCTTCGCCTCGGTGGCGGCGCGTCAAACATTGCCCTGCTTGGTGATATCCTGTGCGCGCCGCGCTGATACTTTTGCGCTTAAGGCAGGCGCTTAGGGTGCGACGCGGCGCGGGCGCAAACCTTTGCCCCAAACGCAATGGTCGACGCGCCGCGATAGCCGAGCTCAGCGAGGCTAGGTTGAGGTTAGCTACTTGCGATGGTCATCAAGACAACACCGGCTGAAACAATAGTTGAAGCTAGGATGCGGCGCTTCCAAGGGCGCTCGCCAAGCCAGATGATGCCGATGAGGGCCGCGAACACCACCGAGGTTTCGCGCAGGGTAGAAACCATTGCGAGGGGGGAAAACGACTTGGCGTAGATCACCAGCCCGTAAGCGGCGGCGGAGATAAGCCCGCCTAGCAAGCCCATGATCACCGATCTTCGGCTGACGGTTCTGATGCCTTTACCAAGGCGCGCAAACATGATGAACGCCACAATAATTTCCGCGGTAAACAGCCAGCCGATATAACCGCGCTCAGTGCCAGCAACGCGCACACCAAGCCCGTCTACCAGCGAATAACAGGCGATCATAAGCCCGGTGGCCATGGCTGTGAGCACCACTAGCGGCGGGGTTTTGCCTGAGAAAACGTTGCCGGAAAGCAGGAATATTCCGCCAGATACAACGAGCACCCCGAGCCATGCCAAAGGCGGCAGGCTTTCCCCTGCAAACACCTGTGCACCAAGCGCCACCAGCACGGGCGCCATGCCCCGCGCGATGGGGTAAACATGGCTCAAGTCCCCCAGCCGATAGCTGTGATAAAGCAGGAAATAATAGCCAAAATGGATCACAGTTGACCCCGCGATATAGGGCCAACTTTCCACCGCAGGTAGCGGCGCTCCGGCGGCCAAAGCCACCCCCAGCGCCACATGACCAACCGAGATCAGCCCCATTATCGCCAGCCGATCATCGCTGGCTTTTACAAGCGCATTCCACAGCGCGTGCAATACCGCCGCGCTGAGGGTTATGGCAAAAGCAAAGCCGCTTATGGCTTCTCACCGCGCGCAAGGCGGGCGTTGATGTCGTCCAGCACCGCAGGTAATTCCACCAGTGAATCAATCACATAATGCGCGCCGGATTGCTCCAGAATTTTGCGCGTATGGGCTATGCGGCGGGCGATCTCACCCTCGCTTAGCGTCGCCTCTTCCTCAAGGCTGTTGATGTTCATATAGTTGGAATAACGCACGAGGCCCACGCCCCAGCAGCCCGCATTCAGCGCTTCGCCAACACCGGAAACCGTATCATCGCATTTCACCACGCTTTTGATCTCCGAAATACCCATGATATCGAGGTTTTTCCAAACCATATGCGGGGCAGGGCGGGCGCCGTGGATGACCTCGTCTCCGGCCACGGTCGCATCAGGCGTAAAGCCTTGCTTGATGGTGTCTTCCAGCAGAACATCAACCATAGAGCGCACAAAACCGGTGGATGCGCCAATCTTAAGGCCCTGCTTTTGCAGGTCGTTCAACACATCGAGCACACCCGGCAGGGCGGTGGTGTATTTGCGCAGGCACTCCAGCTGTGCGGGCACAAAATCAGCAAACATCGCGTCTACATCGGCCTGAGTCGGCGCTGCACCTTTGATGCTCTCCCAACGGGCCGCAATTACCGGATCTTGGGTCAGCTCGTAAATGTGCAGGTCTTTGCGCAAACCCATCGGGCCGCGCGCTTCTTCCATGCTGATCTCAACGCCTTGGTTCTTGAAAACCTCAACAAAAACCACCGCTGGGGCGATCACATAAGCGTCGGCAATGGTGCCAGACCAATCAAGCACGAGGGCTTGCACAGGGCCTTTGTAGGTGCGGCTAAAGGTGTAATTCTGGGTCATATCGTTTCCTTTTCTAGGGTTTATTGGCCAGTTTGGCACGTTCGAGTAAAGCGGATTGTGGTGGGCTGGCGTCATTGACGCCAAGCGTTGCAAGGGCCTCTCCGGCGGCGGCTACCACATGGTGCATAATGGCGGCATCCATGCGGCCAATGCAGCCAATGCGGAAGCTTTCAGCCACCGTAAGCTTGCCAGGATATATGATAAAGCCCTTTTCTTTCATTAAGTTATAAAAGGTGTTAAAATCAAAGGCGGGGCTGTCAGGGCAAAAAAACGTGACGATAATGGGCGAGAGCCAGTGCTCATCGAGCAGGGTTTCAAAACCAAGATTGCGCATGCCCGCTACCATAACATCGCGGTTTTCAGCGTAGCGGGCATTGCGGGCAGCTACGCCGCCCTCAGTTTCATGCGCCTTAAGTGCTTCCAAAAAGGCCACCACCGCGTGGGTGGGCGGGGTAAAGCGCCACTGGCCGGTTTTATTCATCACCGCCCACTGCGCATGGGCATCAAGCGACAGCGAATGGCTCCGGCCTTTCGCGGCCTCAAGCTCGGCTTCCTGCGCAATGATAAAGCCAAACCCCGGCACGCCCTCAATGCATTTATTGGCCGAAGACACCAGCGCGGCGAAGTGCACGCCTTCCAGCGGAATGGCCCCAAAAGCGCTCATGCTGTCAATCAGCAAAACCCGCCCTTCAGCCCGCACCGCGTCCGAAATTTCGTTGAGCGGGTTTAGGATGCCGGAGCTGGTTTCGCAATGCACGGCAACCACGTGGGTTATCGCGGGGTCCGCTTGCAAAGCCGCCTGCACTTCCGCCCCTCGTGGCGGCAGGTAGTCGCCTTTGTCAATCACCGTATGGTTGCGGCCCAAATAGGCTAAAGTCTCGGCAATCCGCTGGCCATAAGCCCCGTTGCTCAACACCAAAACCTTGCCATCATGTGGCACAAAGCTGCCCAGCATCGCCTCCACCGAAAACGTGCCGCTGCCCTGCATTGGCACACAGTCATACCCCTCAGGCGCATCTAGCATCGCCAGCAAGCGGGTGCGAATTTCCCGCGTAACCGCCCGAAAGTCATCATCCCAGCTGCCCCAAGCCCGCAGCATCGCGCGCTTCACCGATTCAGAGGTGGTCAGCGGG
>JAJRRX010000046.1 GCA_024279075.1 Alphaproteobacteria bacterium
CGAATATGCCTATTCGCCTGCACTGGCAGAAAAGCTGTTTGACCCGAAAATCTTTGCCTTGATTAATCTTAACATCCAGCGGCGCTTTACCAGTGGTCACGGGCTGGCGCTCTATGAAAACTGCTTTCGCTTTGTGCGCACCCGCTCCACCGGCTGGTGGGAGATCGGGCTTTTTCGCCGCCTGATGGGGGTGGCTGACAGCACCTATTACGAGAGCTTCAAACACCTGAATGCCAAGATCATCAAGCCGGCGGTGGCTGAAGTGAACAAGACCTCGAACATCGAAGTAACGCCGGAGCTTCGGAAACAAGGGCGGCGGGTGTCGCATATCCGGTTTCTGATAAAGGAAAACCCGCAACTGGCGATGTTTGAAATTGATGACAATGCAGGCACGCGCACCTCGGAAACCTATCAGCGGCTGGTGGGGCAGGGGGTCTCTGACCGCTTGGCGCGCAGCTGGATTGCTGAGCATGGTGAGGATTATGTGGCCCAAAAGCTGGATTATGTGGCCCAAAAAGATAAGGCGGGGGTGATCAAGGGAAGCGCGGCGCAATACTTGGGGGCGGCCATTCGGGATGACTATTCGGCCCCCAAACCTACCGAGCCGAGCGCAGAGGCGCTAGAGGCGGCTGAACAACGGCGGCAGGCCGCAGAGGTGAAGGCGCAAGCCGATGCCGAGAAAGATGCTGCACGACGTGCGCAAAAGCGGGGCAGGGCGGTGCGCCTAGAGCGGGTTCTGGCCCACGTGGCGAGCCGCAGCCCCACCCAGCGGGATGCCGATAAGCACTTGTTTGCCGCAACGCTGAATAATGATCTTGATCGTGCCGATTTTGCGCGCTTTGGCTGGGAGTCGGCGCTCAACCTCTCGGCAATATTTTCCTTTTGGGAGGGGTTGGAGGCGAATATTTTTGAAGGGATTGAAGGGGCAGCTTAGCCATTCGTTGCAAAGAGCACTCCGCCGTGCTTTTGGTTCGGGTGTTTGCTAATCGGATATAAATGGATATAAATGGATACGATTAAACACTTAATTGGATATCCATGAAGCTCTCACATCTCGATATAACGCCCGATCTCCTGAAAGTTATCGCCGAAATCGACGAGTTCAAGGGCAGTTGGAAGGTTTTGAAAACGCTCTCACCCGAGCGCTTACAATCTTTGCGCCATGTTGCGACGATAGAAAGCATCGGCTCTTCCACGCGGATTGAGGGCGCTAAGCTTTCCGACCAAGAGGTTGAAAAGCTTATGCAGGGGCTCTCCATGCAGTCCTTTACCTCGCGAGACGAACAAGAGGTGGCTGGATACGCGCAGGCCATGGATTTGATTTTCGAGAGCTACAACGATATTGCGCTTTCAGAAAACTATGTCAAACAGTTGCACCGAGATTTGTTACGCCATTCCGAAAAGGACCAGCGGCATCGTGGTGAATTTAAGAAATTCCCGAACTCTGTGGAAGCCTTCGATCAAGACGGAAAAAGCCTGGGCGTGATTTTTGAAACCACCAGCCCGTTTGATACCCCTCGCAAAATGCAGGAACTCCTGCATTGGACACGCGAGGTGCTGGAAGATAAAAGCCTGCACCCGCTTCTTGTTGCAGGGATATTCACCGTTGTCTTTCTGGCTATTCATCCATTCCA
>JAJRRX010000047.1 GCA_024279075.1 Alphaproteobacteria bacterium
AACCCTTCTGTGGTGAGCCATTTCTGATCTGGCCCAACCAGCAGCGCGAGGTCTTTGGTCATGTGGCCGCTCTCAACCGTGTCCACAATCACTTTTTCCAGGGTTTCAGCAAAGGTCATCAGGGCGGCGTTGCTATCCAGCTTGGCGCGGTGCTTCAGGCCGCCTGTCCACGCATAGATCGAGGCGATCGAGTTGGTCGAAGTTGCTTCGCCCTTCTGGTGCTGGCGGTAATGGCGAGTCACGGTGCCGTGGGCGGCCTCGGATTCAACCACGCTACCGTCCGGCGTCATCAAAACGGATGTCATTAGCCCGAGCGAGCCAAAGCCCTGCGCCACGGTGTCTGACTGCACGTCGCCATCGTAGTTTTTGCAGGCCCATACAAATTTGCCAGACCACTTCATGGCCGAGGCCACCATATCGTCAATCAGGCGGTGCTCATATGTGATGCCGGCTTCGGCGAATTTATCGGCGAATTCAGTGTCAAAAATCTCCTGAAAGATGTCCTTAAAGCGGCCATCATAAATTTTCATGATTGTGTTTTTGGTTGACAGGTAAAGCGGCCAGCCCATTTTAAGGGCATAGTTCATGGAGGCGCGGGCAAAATCCGTGATGCTGTCATCGCGGTTATACATGCTCATGAAAATACCAGCAGAGGGGGCGTCATATACGTCACGCTCGATCACTTCGCCATCTTCACCAACAAATTTCATGCTCAGCTTGCCCTTGCCGGGAAAGCGGAAATCGGTGGCGCGGTATTGGTCACCAAAGGCGTGGCGGCCAATCACAATCGGGTGGGTCCAGCCCGGCACGAGGCGCGGGACATTTTTGCAAATGATCGGCGCACGGAAAATCGTGCCGCCGAGGATGTTGCGGATGGTGCCGTTGGGCGACTTCCACATTTTCTTCAGGCCAAATTCCTCAACCCGCTGCTCATCCGGCGTGATGGTCGCACATTTTACGCCCACGCCGTATTTTTGAATGGCGTGTGCCGCGTCGATTGTGATCTGGTCGTCGGTATCATCTCGGTTTTTCATGCCAAGGTCATAATATTTCAGATCAATATCAAGATAGGGCAAAATGAGCTTATCCTTGATAAACTGCCAGATGATGCGGGTCATCTCGTCGCCGTCCAGCTCCACCACTGGGTTGTCTACTTTAATCTTGGCCATGTTACGCCCCTTTTATGAAAGATTCGGATGCTTTTACGCTATTCCTACGCAAAAGGAAAGAGTGGTATGCTATTGTATACCTAATCAATATTTGCATCCGTGCGGCGCGCATCGTATCACCCGCGAAAGCAACGCGGGATACACAATGTCGGGAACGGATCATAGGCAGGATGAAGGCTGGCAGGGGCCAACCCCCGCCATAATTCTGGTCAAACCGCAAATGGGAGAAAACATCGGCGCGGCGGCGCGGGCGATGTGGAATTTCGGGTTGGATAGGATGCGGCTTGTGGCCCCGCGCGATGGCTGGCCAAACCATAAGGCCATTGCGCTTGCCTCCGGCGCGGGGCGGGTGCTGGACCAGATTCAGGTGAGCGAGACCACGGCGGCGGCGACCAAAGATTTTAACTATATTTTTGCCACCACAGCGCGTAAGCGCGACCTGACCAAGGTGGTCATGTCCCCCGAGCGGGCGATGGAAAAGGCGCATGAGCTAATTGCCAGCGGGCAAAAGGTCGGCATCCTGTTTGGGCCAGAGCGGGCGGGGCTGGCGAATGAAGATATTGTGCATGCCAATGCGTTTATCTCGGTGCCTGTTAATCCGGCCTTTGCCTCGCTGAACCTTGCGCAATCGGTGCTGCTGCTGGCCTATGAATGGCGGCGGCTGGCAGGGGCGGTGCCGGAGGCATTTGACCTCAGCAAATCTCGCTATGCCGAGGCGGGCGAGGTGCAGGCTTTTATGCGGCATTTGGAGGGGCGGCTGGATGAGGTCGGGTTTTTCTTTCCGCCGGACAAGCGCATTTCGATGCTGGAAAACTTGAACAATATGTTTAGCCGCTTAGATTTAACAGATGCTGACGTGCGCACGCTGCACGGGGTGATAAAAGCCATAGCCGAGCGCCGCCACGGGCCGCTGGCGGGGGAGGATTGAATGAGCCGGAATATTTTTGAAGAGGTGGGCGAGAAGCAAACCGCGCCGATTGTGAAAAAGTCGAAAACCGTGCCGCGCAAGGCGATCACCATCTGGCTTGGCATTATCTTTGTGATGCTGCTGGCGATGATCGCGATTGGCGGGCTAACGCGGCTGACAGATAGCGGGCTTTCGATTACGGAATGGAAGCCGGTGACGGGGGCGATTCCGCCGCTGAACGCCGCCGACTGGGCTGAAGAATTCACCAAATACCAAGCCTCGCCGGAATTTATCCTACAAAACCATGCGATGAGCCTTGAGGATTTCAAGGGGATTTTCTGGTGGGAATGGGGCCATAGGCTGCTCGGGCGGATGATCGGCGTGGTTTGGGCCATTGGATTTTTCTGGTTCCTGCTGCGCAAGCAGATACCCACTGGCTACACCGGAAAGTTCCTTGGCCTTGGCGTGCTTGGCGGGCTGCAAGGCGCGCTTGGCTGGTGGATGGTGTCTTCTGGCCTGACGGGCCGGATGGTGGATGTGGCGAGTTATCGGCTGGCGTTGCACCTTGGCCTCGCCTTCATCATTCTTGGCTTGATTACATGGTATGTGCTGAGCATCCGAAAAACTGGGGCCGAGATGCTGCAAGCGCGCAGGCGCAGGGAAGGGGGGCTGATGGCCTTTTCTACCGTGCTGCTTTGGGTGCTGTTTGCGCAGGTTATGCTTGGAGGCCTTGTGGCGGGCATTGATGCGGGCCGCAGTTTTCCGACATGGCCGGATATGGCGGGGGAGTTTTTACCTTCGGAAAGCTTTGGCTATGAGCCGCTCTGGAGCAACTTCTTTGAAAACCCCGCGCTGGTGCAATTTAACCACCGCCTGATGGGCTATATCGCCTTTGTGCTGGGCATGGCGCTGTGGTGGAAATCCCGCCGCAGCCCTGTTGCGGCCACAAGGGGCGCGTTTGTGGTGATGGCGGTGATGATGCTGGCGCAGGTTACCCTCGGGATCTTCACGGTGCTTTACCTTGCCAAACTTGATATTGCGCTCACCCACCAACTTGGGGCCGTGGTGCTATTTGTGCTGACCATTCGGGCGCGCTTCCATGCCGCCTATCCTGACGAGCAGAAGATCGCGCGGGGGTAGGGTGGGGTTTACCCCACCACTACTGGTCCCATTCCGGCTTGCGCTTGTCCAGGAAGGCAGCCACGCCTTGCGCTGTGTCGCGGAACATCATGTTTTCGGCCATATTGGCACCGGTAAAGGCATAGGCCTCTTCCAGCCTCATTTCGAGCTGCTGATAGAAGCTTTCCTTGCCAACCTTCACGGCCACACCAAGCTTGGCGGCAAGTTTTTCAGCCAGCGCTTGGGTTTCACTTTCCAGCGCCTCATGCGGCACGGCGCGGTTAATCAGGCCGATCTCGGCGGCGCGGTCGGCCTCGATAAAGTCCCCAGTGGTCAGCATCTCAAAGGCTTGTTTGCGGTGGATATTGCGCGTAAGCGCCACCATTGGCGTTGAGCAGAACAGGCCGATATTGATGCCGTTGACGCCAAAGCGTGTGCCTTCAGCGGCGACGGCCAGATCACAGCTCGCGACCAGTTGGCAGCCTGCTGCTGTGGCTATCCCGTGCACCTCGGCGATCACCGGTTGGGGCTGCTTGGTGAGGGTGGCCATCAGCTTGCCGCATTGGGCGAACAGGTCATTGAAATAGGTCTTCCCGCCGTCTTCGGCCTGCCGCGCAGCTTGCATTTGCTTTAAGTCATGGCCTGCGCAAAATACCTTTCCGGCGCCTTTAAGCACGATCACACGGATGGAGCGATCTTCCGCGATACTATCAAGCTCGCGCTGCAAGGCCGTCAGCATTTCCTCAGAAAGGGCGTTTAGCGCTTTGGGGCGGTTAAGCGTCAGCGTGGCTATGGCGTTGCTATTACTACGTAAAAGAATTTCATCCATGGTCTTGATCCTTAAGAGCTTCGGCTGCAATGTGGCGCATAATTTCGCAAAGGGGAAGATGGAATGCAGCCGATAATGACAGTTTCCGAAATGAATGCCTTTTTCACGGCGGAGTTTCCCGAGGTCAACACCCGTTATAAGGTGCGGTCGTTACCGGCCATGGGGGCCATCATTGATAAACTGCCCAACGCGCGCGACCTGCGCCCCGGTGGCACGCTTTCCGGCGCGGCGATTTTTGAGCTGGCGGACCTTGCGTTTTATGTGGCGACCTTGGCAATGATTGGCCCCAAGGCCCTAACCGTCACCACCTCTGCGGCCATTGACTATATGCGCAAACCCGAGGCTGGGGGCATGTGGGCCGAGGCGCGGATATTAAAGCTTGGGCGGGCGTTGAGTGTGGGGGATGTGATGCTGTATTCAAATGCGCATGATAAGCCCGTCGCCCATGCAAACATCACGTTTTCGATCCCGCCAAAATTAAAAAGTGGCTGTTAGTATTAGCCATTCTTGCGGCTGGCTACTTTGGTATTTCCTTTGAAAAGGGTAGCCCATGGGATGAAAGCGGCACGCGGATTTTGCTGGTCGACCATGGCTATCATACCGGCCTCATCTTTCCTCGATCGGCGCTATCAGAAGCTGATTTCAACATGCAAGCGCTGCTGCTTCAGTTTCCGGATGCTACGTTTTTCGAGTTCGGCTGGGGGGAGGCTGGCTTTTATCAAGGGGCAGCAACCATTGCAGATGTTTCGTGGTCGCAAGGGGCGAAAGCCCTGCTTTGGCCTTCCAGAAGCGTGATGCATGTCGCCACCGGCCGCAGTGATCCAAATGTCCTCTATGCCCCCGCTGACCCACTGGTAATTTTAGCGAGCCAAGCGGCCACGGCCCGAATGTTGTCCTTTATTTCAGGTAGCTTTGCCAGCATTGTTCCCGAAGGCCCCGGGCTTTATCTGGTCAGCCGCTTTTACCCAGCAAAAGGCGCGTATCACCTCGCTCAAACCTGTAACAACTGGACATCGCAAACTTTGCGGGCAGGCGGGTTTGCCTCCTCGCCGATATTCGCCAGCTTTAGTGCGCCTTTATTATGGGAAATGCGACTTCGATATGGGGTAATATAATACCCAATTCGTAACTTATTGATAATGCAGTGTTTATGGAGTGTTATTTGTATTGACTGCGCATTTATATCCGTTAAAACCCCTCTATCAGATTTTGCACGGGGTGAGCCTGTGCGCGTAAACTCCGAAAACGGAAATGAGACCCATGAAAACATATTCAGCCAAACCGGCCGATATCGAGAAAAAATGGATCCTGATTGATGCTGAAGGCATTGTTCTGGGCCGTTTGGCGTCGATTATCGCCATGCGCTTGCGCGGCAAGCACAAGCCAACCTTCACCCCGCACATGGATATGGGCGACAACGTGATTGTGATTAACGCCGAAAAAGTGCAAATGACAGGCAACAAACGTGCCGACAAGCGCTATTACTGGCACACTGGCCACCCCGGCGGCATCAAGCACCGGACAGCCGAGCAAATTCTGGAAGGCCGCTTTCCTGAGCGCGTTTTGGTTAAAGCTGTGCAGCGCATGCTGCCCGGTGGCCCGCTTTCCAAGCAGCAAATGACCAACCTGCGCGTATATGCAGGCGGCGAGCACGGCCAAGAGGCCCAGCAGCCTGAAGTTTTGGATGTTGCATCCATGAACCCTAAAAACACCCGGAGCGCTTAATCATGAA
>JAJRRX010000048.1 GCA_024279075.1 Alphaproteobacteria bacterium
CAAGCCCGCAGCCGCCCCGCAACCCGGCCAAGTGCCGCCGCAGCCGGTTTTGAAGGTTTTGACCCAATACGTGCGCGATATGAGCTTTGAAAATGTGGCCGCGCAACAGGGGAAAACCCCCAAAGGCCAGCCCAATTTTAACGTTCAAGTTGGCTTGGACGCGCAGAAAAAAGGCGAAAAGCACTATGAAGTGGTGATCAAACTTCAGGTAAACGCGACCTTTGAAGATGAAAAACTATTCATTCTTGAAATCGAATAT
The DNA here is from genome assembly GCA_024279075.1 of Alphaproteobacteria bacterium. Lineage (GTDB taxonomy): Bacteria > Pseudomonadota > Alphaproteobacteria > Rhodobacterales > Rhodobacteraceae > UBA3077. The sequence goes on from JAJRRX010000048.1 coordinate 260, forward strand.
GCTGGCTTGTTTGAAGTCGATAATGTGGCCGAGCAGCAAATGCACCCCTTCTTGCTCATCGAGTGCCCACGGCAGATCTTCCCTTATTTGCGCCGGATTGTCAGCGACATCACCCATGACGGGGGCTTCCCGCCGCTGAACCTTGATAACATCGATTTCCTGAGCCTTTACCAGCAGGAACTCCAGCGCCGCGCCCAAGCCGAGGCCGCCGCAGCCCCTAAAAACTAGCGCTTCCAGAGCGTTTCGCCGCCCAATGCCTTGATAAATTCAAGATGGGCGGCGGATTCTTCTTGCGTGATATGGCTTGGCAAAGCACTTGGCCGTGTGGGCGGGGTGTAATCGCCGCTCGGGGTATTCGCCCCTGTATTTTGCACCACCTTCAGCGCAAAATCGGGCTGGCGACCGCCGATCAGCTCTAGATAAACTTCCGCCAGAATTTCGGAGTCCAAGAGCGCGCCGTGCAAGGTGCGGTTGGAATTATCAATGCCAAAACGGCGACACAGCGCATCCAGCGAGTTTTGCGCCCCCGCGTATTTTTTGCGGGCAATCGCCAACGTATCCAGCGCTTGCTTCATCGGAATTTTCGCGTGGCTACACCAATCAAGCTCCGCGTTCAGGAACTTCATATCAAAGGCCGCGTTATGGATAATTAGCCGAGAATCCTGAATGAAATCAAGGAAGTCTTGCGCGACTTTGGCAAAGACCGGCTTGTCTGACAGGAACTCGATGCTGAGCCCATGCACCGCAAAGGCCCCTGCGGGCATATCGCGTTCGGGGTTGATATACTGGTGGTAAACTTCGCCGGTTGGCATGTGATTAAACAGCTCCACCGCGCCGATTTCCACTATGCGGTCCCCCGTGAAAGGGTCTAGCCCTGTGGTCTCGGTATCAAGCACAATTTCACGCATTTTCTTGCTCCAGAGCTTTGATCAGGGCTTTAACCTCGGCTTTTGTATGGTCCATGCCGAGCGAGGTATCAAAAATCGTATCGGCAAGCGCACGTTTTTCGACATCCGACATTTGGCGGGCAAAGATTGTTTTAAACACTTCCTCGCTCATATTACCTCGCGCTAGCACCCGCTGGCGCTGGATGTTTTCAGGCGCGGTCACGACCAAAACATGGTTCATCCACGCTTCAAGATCGGTTTCAAAAAGCAAAGGCACATCATAGAGCGCAACCGGCGCATCAAGGTGGCGGGCTTCAAAGGCCAAGCGAGAGGTCTTTAGCATTGGTCGAATGATATCTCCAATTTTATCAAGCACATCTGGGCTATCGGCAATCGCCGATTTAAGCACAGCCCGATCTACAAAGCCTTGCGCTATGGCATCCGGCAGCAATGCACCAATCGGCGCAACAGCCCCGCCGCCTTTAGCATAAAGCGCATGCACTTCAGCGTCTGCATCCCACACCGGCACGCCAAAATCTCGGAAAAACCCTGCGGTGGTGGATTTGCCCATACCGATAGAGCCTGTCAGGCCAAGCCGCAAACTCATCGGCCCAGCACCGCCATGCGCAGGCCTTCATCCACCTCGGGGCGGTGGTCAAACCATAATTCAAACCCTGGAACGCCTTGATGCAACAGCATGCCAAGGCCATCAACGGTTTTGAGGCCAAGCGCCGAGGCGTTTTCCAAAAACGGCGTAATGAGCGGGGCATAGACCAGATCCGTGACCGTGGCCGCTTTCGGAGCTGAGTCGAGGCTGATCAGAAGGTCGGGCTGGCCCTGCATGCCAAGCGACGTGGTATTTACAATCGTCATCGCGCCGTCCACCGCATCCGAAGCGCGGTTCCAATCTACAACCTGCACCTTGGCGCCGAACTGATCAGCCAATAGTTGCGCGCGTTGGCGGGTGCGGTTGGCCAAGAGAAGCTCGGTAACACCTTCGGAGAGAAGCGCCGATACAACTGCCCGCGCAGCCCCCCCGGCACCAAGCACAAGAGCGGGGCCGGAGCGGGCATTCCAGCTTGGTGCATTTTGGCGCAGATTTTGAATAAACCCGTAACTATCTGTATTATCACCTCTAAAGGAGCCGTCTTCTTTAAAAGTAATAGTATTAACCGCACCAATCAGCGCCGCACGGTCGGTTACGCTATCGGCAAGGCCAAGCATGGAAACCTTATGCGGGATAGTGATATTAACCCCTTTAAACCCAAGCCGTGGCAAGGAGCGGATACCGGCGACAAAATCGGCAGCCCCGAGGGATATGGGGATATAGAAG
>JAJRRX010000049.1 GCA_024279075.1 Alphaproteobacteria bacterium
CCATTACCAAAACCGCCGTAACCGAGGCTATGAAAAACCCGCGCCAAGTGGATATGCCGCTGGTTGAAGCCTACCTTGCCCGCCGCGCGCTGGATTATCTCGTGGGCTTTAATCTGTCGCCTGTGCTCTGGCGCAAGCTGCCGGGCGCCAAATCCGCTGGCCGTGTGCAGTCGGTCTGCCTGCGGCTTATTGTTGAGCGCGAGATGGAAATTGAAGCGTTTAACAACAAAGAATACTGGAGCGTAAAAGCCCTGCTGGAAACCCCGCGCGGGCAAAGCTTTGAGGCGCGGCTTATAGTGCTTGGCGGCAAGAAGCTCGACAAATTTGACCTGAATACAGCCGCCTCGGCAGAGCTTGCCGTGCAGGCGATTACGTCTCGCGCGCTGACCGTCCAAAAGGTCGAAGCCAAGCCCGGAACACGCAACCCGTCGGCCCCGTTTATGACCTCCACCTTGCAGCAAGAAGCCAGCCGCAAATTCGGCTTTGGCGCCAAGCAAACCATGTCCACCGCCCAGCGGCTGTATGAGGCGGGCTACATTACCTATATGCGGACAGACGGCATAGACATGGCCCCCGAGGCCGTGACCGAAGCGCGCGACTTTATCAAAAGCAAATATGGTGCGGAGTATATTCCGGAAAAACCGCGCATTTACAAAAACAAAGCCAAAAACGCGCAGGAAGCCCACGAGTGTATTCGCCCCACAGAAATGAGCCGCGAACCCGCCAAGTTAGAGCGCTTGGAGCGCGACCAACAAAAGCTGTATGACCTGATCTGGAAGCGCACCATTGCCTGCCAAATGTCTGGTGCAAAACTAGAGCGCACCAGCGTTGACATCGGCTCAGCTGACAGCGAGGTGATCCTGCGCGCCAATGGCCAAGTGGTGACCTTTGACGGCTTCCTGAAGGTCTATGAAGAGGGCAAGGACGACGCCGAGGCCAAGGGCGATGACGCCCGCCTGCCGGTCATCCACGAAGGCGATGCAGCCAAGCCGAAAACAGGTGGCTTTGCGGCTGACTACGCCAAATTCACCGAAGATGAATCCGTGATTGACGCGGGCATGCTGCGCCACGAAAAGGCTGTGCTATCTGAGGACAGCAGCACCTTCGCCCAGCAGCATTTCACCCAGCCGCCGCCCCGCTATACCGAGGCCACCTTGGTAAAACGCATGGAAGAGCTCGGCATTGGCCGCCCCTCCACTTATGCCTCGGTGATCACAACAATTCAGGACCGCGATTACGTTCGCAAAGAAAAAAACCGCCTGCATCCAGAGGATAAAGGCCGCCTCGTAACGGCGTTTTTGGAAAGTTATTTCCGCAAATATGTTGGCTATAATTTTACCGCTACGCTGGAAGACGACCTTGATAAGGTCAGCGCCGGCAATGCCGACTACAAAGAACTGCTCGCCCGTTTCTGGGGTGATTTTTCTGCCGCCATCGCAGAAACCAGCGAACTGCGCATCACCGATGTGCTGGAAAAAATCAACGAGTTCCTAGAGCCGCACCTCTTCCCTGTTACGGCGGAAGACCCAACCCCGCGCCTCTGCAAAAATTGCGGCGTCGGCAAGCTGAGCCTACGTACCGCCCGCTCCGGCGGCGCTTTTATTGGCTGCTCCAACTACCCCGAATGCCGCTACACCCGCCCTATTGGGGGAGAAAACCCCGGCGGCGATATGGCGGGCCTTGATGGCAAAGTGCTCGGTGTGAACGAAGAAGGCACCCCCGTCACCCTGCGCGCCGGCCGCTTTGGCCCCTATATGCAGCTCGGTGAGCCGACCGAAGAAATGCCCAAGCCCAAGCGCGCCTCGGTCCCCAAAGGCACCGACCCCGCCGACATGACGCTGGAACGCGCCCTGCAACTGCTCAGCCTGCCCCGCACCATCGGCGACCATCCAGAAGGTGGCGTCGTCACCGCCGCCATCGGCCCCTACGGCCCCTATATTCTGTGGACAAAACCCGCCGAGGAAAAAGGCAAGAAGCCCGCCAAAACCTATGTGAACATCCCTGAGGGCGACGAGATTTTCACTATCGGCATGAATCGCGCGGTCGAAATGATCGCCACAAAGCCGCCGGGCCGTGGCCGTGGCCAAGCCGCCGAGCCGATCAAAAGCTTGGGTGACCACCCAGATGGTGGCGAAATGAACATTATGAAGGGCCGGTATGGGCCGTATATCAAGTGGGAAAAGATTAACGCCACCATCCCTAAAGGCACCGAGCCAGAGGATGTGAGCGTGGATATGGCGGTGGAATTGGTGAATGCCAAAGCCGCCACCAAAGGCAAAAAGAAGCCTGCCAAAAAGAAGGCAGCGGCGAAAAAGAAGCCCGCCGCCAAGAAAAAACCAGCGGCGAAGAAAACGCCAGCAGCGAAGAAGCCGGCGGCCAAAAAGGCTTAGGCCACAGGCAGCCCGTTGCTATCGGTCGTAACCGAGCGCAACGCGGCCCCCGTAACCTCGCGCAAGCGGTTGGCGAAGGCCAGCCGCCAGTCGTGGTCCTCGGGCGGCAGCACTTCGGCCAGTGCCAGCTCGGGCGTCCACGCATCACACGAGGTCAGGTAAACGGTGGCGTCATTGGCGGTCGCGGCAATAATGGCTTGCTCGGTCATGGGAAATCCTTCCAGTATCTTTGATTGCTTTCCCTATATATTAGGATATTATCCTATATAATTGCTATACGCGGGAATAAATAAGGATTATCGCGCCACTTCATGCGCCAACCCCCGACAATTTCCCAATTTCAGGAGTTTACACAGAATGGCATATCCGCTTGACCCCCTCGACAAGAACATCCTTGAGGCCCTGCAAGAGGACGCTTCGGCCTCGCTCGACGAAATTGCCAAGAAAACCGGCTCCTCCAAAACCCCCGTATGGAATAGGATTCGCAAGCTTCGCGCCGCAGGGGTGATTGAAAAACAAACGGTTATCCTTTCGCCAGAAAAGCTCGGACTGGAGGCCTGCTTCTTTGTGCTGGTCCGCACCAGCGAGCATGAGGCCAACTGGCAAGCAGCATTCCTCAAAGCCCTGCACGCCCGCCCCGAGGTGCTAGAAGCCCATCGGTTGGCGGGGGATATTGACTATATTCTCAAGGTGCGTGTAAAAAATGCCAAGGCCTATGATACGTTTTATCAAGCACTCATCGCGCAGGTTAAGGTGTTTAATGTGACCGCACTTTTGTCGATGGAAGAAATAAAATCCACCACGGCGCTACCGCTTTAAGGCTGTGGGCTTCTAAACTGACAACAAGCACAAGTGCTACAGCGCGGCGCGGGCAAAAAGCTGCAAAACAGTATAATGCCAGACGCGCCGCCACGGCCCTTAGGGCAATGTACGGGGGGCGGTGTAAGTAACAAACTTGCCCGTGCCCATCTGCACATCAGCCCAGTTCTCAGCCTTAAAATCCAGCACCGTCACGGCCCCGGTTGGATATTTCCGAAACGCCTCATGCGCTGGGGGCGGGTCACGGCGCAGATCGCGGGCAAATTCGCCAATGCCGGGCATATGACCAAGCATCATAACCGTATTTCCCGTAGCAGATTGCAGCGCTGAAAGCATGGCCTGTGGGCCTGCGAGGTAAAGCGCTTCCTCAAAACTCACGTCGGGGCTGGCCTCTAGTGCGGGGGCGATGCCCTCCCAGGTTTGGGCACAGCGCGTGGCATTGGAGGAAAGCACTTGATTAGGGATATGGCCCTCAGCCTTGAGCCAGCTGCCCACCTTAACTGCCGCCGCGCGCCCACGATCATTAAGAGGGCGCGTTTGGTCATCCGCCGCCCCGCTGGACCAGCTGGATTTGGCATGGCGGATCAGGATCAGTCGTTTCATTGCAGGCTCCTTGCAGTTGCCCCGCAAGCTTGCCCCCAATGGTACGGATTGTCTACAATTTATCTGTCGGCAGCTTTAGCACCCAAACCAGTTTTTCGGTTTTGTCATCCTGCCAACGTAGCCCCACCGTCATGCCCTCATGCCCGCCCTTAGGCTCGGCGGTAAAGGTGCGGAACAGGTGGTCCCAAATGGAAACCGAAAAACCGTAATTACTGTCATGCTCGGCCCGAATATCGGAGTGGTGAATGCGGTGCATATCGGGGGTTACGATCACCGTGCGGATGATCCGGTCCAGCGCAATCGGTAGCCTGATATTGGCGTGGTTAAACATCGCAGCGCCATTCAGGATAACCTCAAAGATGATCACGGCAATCACGGGCGCGCCCAGCAGGTACACCAGCGCCACCTTGTAAAGCATCGAAAGTGCAATTTCGACGGGGTGAAAGCGGATGGCGGAGGAGACATCAAGATCTCGATCCGAGTGATGCACGCGGTGGAAGCGCCAAAGAAACGGGATTTTGTGGGTGACGAGATGTTGAAACCACACCGCCCAATCAAGGATGATGATCGCCAGCAGCATTTCCAGCCACACCGGCAGCCCGACCATATTAAACAGCCCCCAACCGTTAGTGGCCGCGTGCGCCGCTGCCCCCGTGGCCACAATAACCGGCGTCAGTAGGCCCATACCACGAATAACAAAGCTATAGATCACCAGCAAAATCCAGTGGGTTGTCCAGCGTTTGGCTTGGCTCTGCACCCGCGCGCGGCGAGGGTAGAGGAACTCAAGAATGCCAAACAGGGTAAAAAGGCCCAGAAAGACGCCGAGGCGGAGTGTTGATTCATTTTCCATGGCGGCAAGATGGCGGTTTGGGCTTCTGTTTTCAAGTCACATTCGGTTGATATATTCGTGATAGTGAATTTGATGCTGGCTATTGTGGGAAAGCGCACGGGCAGTTAGGCTCTGAGCATGAACAATCCGCCGCGAAAACTCCCCAAAACCGCCAGCGTTGCCATCCCGCAAGCAGGGGCCAAACTGCATGCGCCCTCTGCCGCGCGCAATGTGGAGCCGATTTTGCGAGCGATCACGCCTTATGTGCCAGCAAGCGGGCGGGCGCTGGAAATTGCAAGTGGCACCGGCGAGCATGTGGCGCGCTACGCGGCGGCCTTCCCGCAGCTGCAATGGCAACCGACTGACATTGAACCCGCGCGCCTTGCCAGCATTGATGCGTGGGGGGAAGGTCTTTCCAACCTTTTGCCCGCCAAACCTCTGGATGCCAGCCAGCCCGGTTGGGCGGCGGCGTGGCCTAAGCAAGACTTGATTCTTTTTTCAAATCTGTTGCATTTGATCAGCGATGCTGAGGCCATCATGGTGTTGGAGGAAGCCACTTTGGCGCTGGTGTCTGGCGGGGTATTTATCATCTACGGGCCATTTTTGCGCGGCGATAAGTTTGCCAGCGAAGGGGACCACCGCTTCCATGAAAGCCTGCACGGGCAAGACCCAGATATTGGCTATAAATCTTACCAATGGGTGCAAGGTATAGTTTCAAGCGCGGGGTTGGGCTGTGCGCCACTTATAGAATTGCCAGCCAACAACCTGCTGCTTGTCGCGCGCAAGCCCTAGTTAGCGCTGCGGATAATACTGCCTGCCCCGTGGGGGGTAAACAGCTCCAGCAAGCAGGCATGGGGCGCGCGGCCATCGAGGATAACCACAGCCCGCACCCCGCCCGCTATCGCTTGCAAGGCCGTTTCAGTTTTGGGGATCATACCGCCCGCGATAATGCCGTCATCGGTGAGTTTACGCACGGTTTCA
>JAJRRX010000050.1 GCA_024279075.1 Alphaproteobacteria bacterium
AGTAGCGAAACCGCTCAACTTGACCTATTCTAACGCAAATTCACTACGCGCTCTGATTCTTGTCGGGCGTTCAGGAGCAAGGATAACAGCCCGTGGATCGCTTTGGTTTGAAATGGTTACTCATGGCCACGCTTATGTTTGGGTTTGCGAGCGCTGATCCCGCAATGGCGCAGCGGCGTGGGTTTTTAGCAGGGATATTTGGCAATGGGCAAAATAGCCCTGCGCAACCGGCTGTCTCTTCCAGTCAGCGCCGCGTGAACCGCGCTGTGCAAAACGCCCTTAACTTTTTTGAGTTTGATGCTGGGCCGGTTGATGGTGTTTTTGGGCGGAAATCCCGCGCGGCGGCCAGTGAATTTCAGGCGTTTTTAGGCAATGAGGCCACGGGGCATTTAACCCGCGAAGAGAGCCGGTTTTTATTGGCATCCTTCAACGAGGTTGCCAATAAAAACGAAGCTTTGGCGCTTAAGGTCTCGCTTGGGCTTGTCTCGGCGCAAGATTTGCTCAAAGCCTTGGCCGAGGGCGAGGCTGTAGTGCCAGAAACGCCGGAAACCCCCGCCCAAACTGGCCCGCTTTCTATGCGAAGCACCTGCGTAAATATCGGCGCATCTGGCCCAACGGATCTGCTCAAAGCCCAGTTTTGCAACCTTCGGCAACTGGCCATCGAACAAAGCAATTTTTTGATAAAAACCTCGCTTAACGGACAATCGGTTGAGCCTGTTATGGGCGAATGCCGCCTGTTTGCCGCTGAGATGCGGCCACAAATCCTACAGCTTGCCACCACAGATAGCACCGAAATGCTTGCAGAAATGGATATGTGGGTGCTGCGCGCCGGTGTGGCAGGCGAAAAGCTAACGCGGCTTGCAGAAACCTGCCTCGGTGTGGCCTATAAAAACGATGATTCCGAGGCCGCGCTGGCCTCCCTGTTGGTGCTGGGCGGGCTGAAAAATGCAATTTATATTGAGCTTACCGGCTACCATATCGCTTTGGGCCTAGGCCCTGAAGGCACAGAAACACCCAATGAACGTGGCTGGATGGAAGCCGCAGTGGCTGCGCAAACCGATGAAAATGTTGCGCTAACGGCGCAAAGCAGCGCCCAACGCACCGATGTATTGGTGGATGTGATCAGCATTCTTGCGGTAGAGGAATAATCCAGCCCAAAGCCGCAATTTATCGTTGCATCGGGCCATAGCGCGGGCCAAACTCTTGGCCACATAACCAAAGGCCATCCATGCTGTTTTCGCCACAATCCTCTCCGCGCATTTTCGCCCTGCCCATCGGCTATGATTTTTCCCACGCCTTTATCGAGGGGCTAAAATCACGGATGCAGCACCGCGCACCCGAGGATTGGGCGCGGGTTACCGTGCTGGTTAACACACGACGCGCCCAGCGGCGTTTGCTCGAAATATTATCGGCAGGGGGTGCTGCAATCCTGCCCGAAATCACCGTGATCGCAGACCTCGGAAATAGCGCCACAGCACCCAAAGCCAAAGCGCGGTTTGAGCGCCAGCTGGCATTGGCCGATCTTGTCGGCTCCTTTCTGCAGGCCCAGCCGGAACTGGGGCCAAAATCGGCCATGTTCGGGCTGGCAGAGTCCTTGGCTGATCTGCAAGATGAAATGGCGGGCACGGGCATTTCCCATGCCGAATTGCAAAATATTGATGTGCAGGGGTTGTCTAGCCACTGGGCGCGCAACCTCGCCTTTCTTGATATTCTCAACCAGTTCGAGGCCAGCCTGCCGGATAAAACCCTTAGCGGTGGGGAGGCCCGACTGAAAATGGCGGTGGCTGCACTGGTGGAAAGCTGGCAAACCACGCCGCCAAAAGGGCCTGTCATCGTTGCTGGCTCCACTGGTTCGCGCACGGTTACCGCCCAGCTTATGGCCGCCGTTGCCAACCTGCCACAAGGGGCGGTGGTGCTACCGGGGTATGATTATACCACCCCGCCGGATCTGTGGCCGCAACTGGGCGAAGAGCACCCGCAATTTGGCTTTGCCGAGCTTTCCGCCCATATCGGGTTTGACCCTGCAGACGTGCCAACATGGCAAAGCGTGGCCCCGCAAAACATGGCCCGCAACACGCTGCTCTCGCTGGCCCTACGCCCCGCGCCAGTGACCCCCCATTGGCTGGAAGAGGCCCCAAAACTAGCCCCGAGCCTGCCCGAAGCGATGGCAAGCGTCACCCTGCTCAACGCGCCGGACGCCCGCAGCGAGGCTATGGCCATCGCCTTGCGCCTGCGCGAGGCGATGGCGCTGGGCCAAAAGGCCGCATTGGTAACACCGGACCGAAACCTCACCCGCCGCGTAAGTGCCGAGCTTGGCCGCTGGGGCATTGCGCCGGATGATAGCGCTGGCCACCCCGGCAAGCTCACCGCGCCGGGGGTGTTTTTGCGCATGGTGGCGGCAGGGCTTGGCCAGCCTTTGGCGCCGGTGAACCTGATGGAAATCCTCAAACATCCACTTTGTGGCAAAGATCGCAAGCCGCATTTAACGCTGGCGCGGCGCTTTGAATCCGAGGCCCTACGCGGCGGGCCATTGCTGCTGGATTTGCATGGTTTTGAGCCATGGACCAAAAAGGTGGAGGGCGCAGAAACTTGGCTGGCCCACCTCCAAACCACCCTTTCTCTGCTTGAAAACCCAACCATGCGCCCGCTGAAAGATTGGGCAATCTTACACCGCCAAACCGCCGAAGCGCTGGCTGGAGCGGGCCTGTGGGAAAAGGAAGCGGGCCGCGAGGTTGCCAAGGTGTTTGACACCTTGGCCTTGGGCGAAGACCACGCCGCGCTATACAATGCCAGCCAATATCGCGCGTTGTTCAGCACGGTTCTGGAGCGCATCGAGGTGCGGGATGACCCGCTGCAAGCCCACCCCGATATTGCCATTTGGGGCACGTTGGAAGCGCGGGTGCAATCGGTGGATCTGATGATTGTCGCGGGGTTAAATGAGGGCATTTGGCCCAAACTTTCCAGCCATGACCCGTGGCTGAACCGCGATATGCGCCGACAAGTGGGGCTGATGTTGCCCGAGCGCCATATCGGCCTGTCTGCGCATGATTTCCAGCAAGCGCTTGGGGCGAATGCGGTGGTGATTTCGCGCGCCACGCGGGAAGGCGAGGCCCCAAGCGTGGCCTCGCGCTGGGTGATGCGGCTGCAAAACCTGCTGGGCGGTATGGAGGGCGGCAAGGATATTCTTGAAGCCATGGAAGCGCGCGGCAACACCCTTTTGGCGCTGGCCGCCACGCTGGACCGCCCAGAAGGCACGCCCAAACCCGCCAAACGCCCTTGCCCTGCGCCGCCGTTAAACGCCCGCCCGCGCAAGCTTTCTGTCACCCGCATCGAGACCCTGATCCGCGACCCCTATGCAATTTACGCCAGCCACGTGCTGCGGCTTTACCCGCTTGATCCGCTAACGCCAGAACCGGATTACCTCATGCGCGGCAATGTGGTGCATGACACATTGGAGCGCTTCGTGGCCGCGAGCATGGAGGGGCTGCCGGAGGACCCAGCACAGCTTTATGACACCTGTATGGAGGCCGCACTGGCGGCTGTGCCGTGGCCCGCGCACCGCGCTAAATGGCGGCAACATTTGAAGCAAGCCAAAGCATTTTTCCTTGAAAGCGAGGCTAAACGGCGGGCAGAAGGCCAGCCCTTTGCGCTGGAAATCACCGGCGCGCGGGTGATCAAAGGGCAGGCGTTTGATGTAACGCTTACCGCCAAAGCGGACAGAATAGATATTGGCGCGGGTGGCACCGCAAATATCTATGATTATAAGGCCGGTAACCCTGAATCCATCAAAAAAATCAAAGCCTTTAATGTGCAGCTACCGCTAGAGGGCGCAATCGCCGAGGCGCAAGGGTTTGAGGGGCTAAAGGCGCTGCATGTCGGCGCGTTGGAGCTGATATATTTGGGTAAAAAACCCGGCGTTATCCGCTTTGAGGCGGAGGATTCGGTGATGGCCGATGTTTGGCAGCGGGTGGTTGGGTTTCTAGATGAATATCAAGTGCTTGAAAAGGGTTATGCCGCGCGGCTACGGCCCGAGCTTATCAGCTTTGAGAGCGATTATGACCACCTCGCACGGCGGGGCGAATGGGCCGATGACGAAACGCCCAAAGCGGAGGTTTTCTCATGAGTGAAGCCCGCAAGCTAGAGGCCACCAAAGCCCAGATCGCCGCTGCATGGCCCGCGCGCTCTGCTTGGGTTTCCGCCAATGCCGGCTCGGGCAAAACCCGTGTGCTCACCAACCGCGTGGCCCGCCTGTTGCTGGGTGGCACCGCACCGGGGCGTATCCTGTGCCTAACCTTCACCAAAGCCGCCGCCGCTGAAATGCAAAACCGCCTGTTTAAGCAGCTTGGCGAATGGGCGATGATGCCCGACGCGCCCCTGCGAAAGGCGTTGGCAGCGCTCGGTGAGGATAACCTGCCCGATGCCCAGCTCCTGCACGCTCGCTCACTGTTTGCCCGAGCGCTGGAAACCCCCGGCGGGCTGAAAATCCAAACCATCCATGCTTTTTGTGAAAGCCTGCTGCACCGCTTCCCGCTGGAAGCCCAAGTTGCCCCTGATTTTGAGCTGCTGGATGAGCGCGGAGCAGTGGCCTTGCGCGCCGAAGTGTTGGACGAAATGGCGCTGAAAGCTTCAGAGGATTTTGCAGAATTTATTGAAAAGGCGGGTGATCCAGAGGGCTTTCTGCAGGATATCCTCAAGCACCAAGAGCTTTTTGAGCACGCATTTTACCAAGAAGAAGCGGCGGCGGCCTTGGGTGCTGAGCCGGATCTCACCGAAGATATACTGCTGGCACGGGTGTTGGAGGGGGTATCAGATAGCGAGATCAATGCCTTGGTCAGCGCGATGATGCGCAACGATAAGGGCCATGACCCAAAAGCGGCCCAAGCCCTGATTGACTATAAAAAGGCCCCTGTTTCCAGCGCTCTCACCATGCTGGAGGCGGTGTTTTTAACCTCCGGTAATCGCCGCAAAACCAAGAGCTTCCCGAACCGCAAAACCAAAGATGCGTTTGCGGGTGCGTTTGATCTCGTGAGCCAGTTTATTGAGCGGGTTTACGCGGCCCGCCAATCTCGCCTTGCGTTGGTGGCGCTGGAAAAGGCGCGGGTGCTGCACGGGTTTGCCAGCGATTTCCTCAGCCGCTACGCAGGCCATAAAGCCGCTCGCGCGGTGCTGGAATTTGAAGACCTTATTCGCAAAGCGGATGCGCTGTTGCGCCAGTCTGAAATGGCGCAATGGGTGCTTTATCGGCTCGATGGCGGCATTGACCATATTCTAGTTGATGAGGCGCAAGATACCAGCCCCTTGCAATGGGATATCGTAAAAGCGCTGGCTGAGGAGATTTATGCCGCCGAGGGCGAGGCCCTGCGCACCGTATTTGTGGTTGGCGATGAAAAGCAGTCTATTTTTTCGTTTCAGGGGGCGGACCCGCATGAGTTTGCGAAGGTTAAAGCCTTGCTACATGAGCGGCTGGCGGCGGTGGAGGCCCCGATGTTCGAGGGAGCGCTGCAATGCTCCTTCCGCTCGGCCCCGCCAATATTAAGCCTTGTAGACCGAGTGTTTAGCGGCGATGCACGCGGGGGCGTGGCCGGAGAAATAAACCACATCGCGGTGGATGATGCCCTGCCAGGAAGGGTGGAGCTATGGCCGTTTTATGAAAAAGAACCAGCGGAGGACATGCTGCCATGGGATGCGCCGGTAGATGCGCTGCCGCCAAGCGACCCTGTGTTGATACTGGCCGAAGATGTGGCGGCGCGGGTGGCGGAAATCATCAAAACCGAGGTGGAGCTGCCGGGCAAAAAGCGGCCTGTGCGGGCAGGGGATTTCTTGATTTTGGTGCAAGCGCGGGGGGAGCTTTTTAAGGCGCTTTTGAAGGAATTAAAGGCCGCTGGTGTGCCGGTTGCGGGGGCGGATCGGCTGAAAGTCGCGGAGGAGCTAGCGGTGAAAGACCTGCTGGCGCTGTTGCAATTTATGGCCAACCCGCAGGATGATCTGGCGCTGGCCTGCGCCTTGCGCTCACCGCTTTGCGGCCGCTCCGAAGCGGCGTTATTTAAGCTGGCGCATGGGCGCAAAGGCAGCCTTTGGGCCGAATTGAAGCCCGATGATATGCTCTCGGATATGCTCAACCGCGTTGACTATGCGCGGCCATTTGAGCTGCTGCAACGGGTTCTCATTCATCATAAAGGCCGCGAAAAACTGTTGGCGCGCTTGGGGCCAGAGGCCGAAGAGGGCGTGGATGAACTGCTGCGGCAAGCGCTGGAATATGAGCGCGGTGAAGCGCCAAGCCTGACGGGGTTTTTGAACTGGGTCAAGGCGGATGATCTGACGGTTAAACGCCAGTTTAATAACGAGAATAACCTGCTCCGGATAATGACCGTGCACGGGGCCAAAGGGCTGGAAGCGCCGATTGTTATCCTGCCGCAAACGGTGAAAAAGGCCAATAATCAGGGCGCGGCGGTGCTGGCCTTGGAGAGCGGCTTGGCAGCCTGTGGGGCAGCGGTGGCAGAGCTGCCGGAAGCGCTGGCAGAGGCGCGGCGCGCCCAGCAGGCCCAGCAAACCGAAGAGAAAATGCGGCTGCTTTATGTGGCGCTTACGCGGGCAGAAAGCTGGCTGATAATGGCGGGCTCGGGCGACCGGAAAAAGGTGCCTGAAAACTGGTATGACCCTGTGGAGGCGGCGCTTGGTGAGCTTGGCGCAGTGGCGGAAAAAAGCGGGCGGCTGGTGTTGGAAAACAACTGGACGCTGGAAACCGGCACGGCTGAGGCCGAGGTAAAACCCGATGTGAGCTTGCCGGACTGGCTATCAGAGGCCGCGCCGCAGGTGGCAAAGCCGCCGCGCGCGCAATCCCCCTCAGATCTTGGCGGCGACCACACAATAGCGGGGGCGGACCAAGACGCCTTGTTGCGCGGCACCCAAATTCATACCCTGCTGGAGCATTTGGTGGATGTGCCGGAAGCAGAGCGCGCGGCAACGGCTTTAAGGCTTGTGGGCGCACCGCTGACGGGTGTGGTTGCCGAAGCGCTTAAGGTACTGCAAACCCCTGCATTGGCTTCGGTTTTTGCCCCCGAAACCCTGCGCGAAGTGCCGATTTCGGCCAGTTTGCCAGAAATCGGGCCGATCTCTGGCCGGATAGATGCCTTGCTTGTTGGTGATACCATTCTGGCGGTCGATTTTAAATCCAACCCGCAGGTGCCAACGAGGGCAGAGGATATTCCCGAAGGATTTTTGCGGCAAATGGCAGCTTACGGCGCGGCGCTGGCGCAGATCTACCCTGACCGTGAGATCAAAACCGCGATTCTGTGGACAGCGCAGCAAACCCTGATGGATGTGCCCGAACCTCTGCGTGATGCGGCCCTTAACCGCGCGGCGGGTGCTTGACGGCGGCGCTTGGGCTACTTAGGTTGGCTATAACGAAATTTGAATATGAGGAGGCCCGACGTGGCAACATTTAAAGTAACCG
>JAJRRX010000051.1 GCA_024279075.1 Alphaproteobacteria bacterium
GCAATCAGCCAAGCCACCCCCAGACCAAGAGCGAAAAAAGCAGCGGCAAAAATGAGGGCAATAGGGCGCATTTTATCTCGGTTTATCAAAGGTTCCCCAGCGTGATAAGCGATAAAATCCGCTGGTTCAAGCTTACAAAAGGGCTGATAGGCCAAGCAATGCCGATGCGATCAGCCCGGCATCGCGGTTAGAGAGAAACAGGCGGAAACAAGTGTCGCCATCGTTGATATCCAGCCGTTTGAGTTGCCACATAAGATGCATACCAAAAGCCCAAGCTGCCAACAGCGCCACCATAAGCGCAACGGGGTTTTCCAAGGGTACAAGCGCCACGATCACCGCCAGCGCCATCAGCATAACCGCCGCAACCTGAAAGCCAAAAAGCCACTTGTGAGTTGCATTACCAAACAGCCGCGCAGTGGATTTTACCCCGATCAGCGCGTCATCATCCCTATCCTGATGGGCATAAATCGTATCATAAAACAGCGTCCAAGCAATGCCTGCAAGGTAAAGCAAAACCGGCGCTAGCGAGAGGCTGCCGGTATGGGCAGCCCAAGCCAAAAGCGCGCCCCAGTTAAAAGCAATGCCAAGGAAAACCTGCGGCCACCATGTAAAGCGCTTGGCAAAGGGGTAAATCGCCACTGGCAGCAGCGCCGCAATGCCCAGCCCGATGGTAAACCAATTAAAACTCAGCAAAATAAGCGCTGACACAGCCACTTGCGCGACCATCCACACCAGCGCTTTCTTCACCGTTACTTGTCCAGAGGGCAAAGGCCGCGAGCGGGTCCGTGCCACCTGAGCATCTATATGACGGTCGGTTATATCGTTCCACGTGCAGCCCGCTCCGCGCATTAAAAACGCCCCGAGCGCGCAGCCAAGCGCGATCCAGAGATCAAACAAGCGGCCACCTAAAGGGTCTGCCGCGATAGCCAGCGCCAAGCCCCAAAAACACGGTAGCAGCAGCAGCCAAGTGCCCACAGGGCGGTCCGCGCGGCTTAGGCGCAGGTAGGGGCGGGCAAAGGCGGGCGCATAGGCATCCACCCAGTTTTGCGCGAGCGCATCGGCGACGCGGCCATCATCATTCGGGGGCGTTTGCATAGGGGGCCTCATGTTACTTACCACCCTTTTAGAGCGCACGCTTGGCCAGCGCAACCAACCCTTGCGCCGCATTACACCGGTGATCAGGCGGTTTTGAGCGCGCAGCTTTGGCCAAAGCGTGGCTTGAACTGTCAAGGCCCTTTGCCTAGGGTTCAGGCCAGCTGACAGGAGCGTTTTATGCAAGCAGATTTTATCATCATCGGCTCTGGCTCTGCGGGGGCAGCACTGGCTTATCGGCTCTCGGAGTCGGGCCAGCATTCGGTGCTGGTGTTGGAGGCGGGCGGCAGCGACATTGGCCCGTTCATCCAAATGCCTGCCGCGCTGTCCTACCCGATGAATATGAAGCGCTATGATTGGGGGTTTAACACCCAGCCGGAGCCAGCGCTTGGGGGCCGCTCACTGGTCACCCCGCGCGGCAAGGTTATCGGTGGCTCCTCCAGCATTAACGGCATGGTTTTTGTGCGCGGCAATGCCGAGGATTATAACCACTGGGCGGCGCAGGGCGCGGCCGGCTGGGATTACGCAGGCGTGCTGCCTTACTTTAAGCGCATGGAGCATTGGCACGGCGGGCAGAGCGATTGGCGGGGCGATAGCGGCCCCCTGCATGTGACCCGAGGCCCGCGTCGCAACCCTTTGCACAAGGCCTTTCTTGAGGCGGGCCAGCAGGCGGGCTTTCCTTATACCGAGGATTATAACGGCGAAAGCCAAGAGGGCTTTGGCCCGATGGAAATGACAGTGTGGAAGGGGCGGCGGTGGTCTACGGCGAACGCCTACCTGAAGCCTGCCTTGAAGCGGCCAAACTGCGAGTTGCTCCGTTGCTTTGCCCGTAAAGTGGTGATTGAAGAAGGCCGTGCGGTGGGCGTGGAGATCGAGCGCGGTGGCAAGGTCGAGGTGGTGCGGGCGAACCGCGAGGTGATTGTGTCGGCCAGCTCTATCAACACCCCGAAAATCCTGATGCTCTCGGGCATCGGCCCCGCCGCGCACCTCGCCGAGTATGGTATTGACGTGGTGGCTGACCGCGCGGGCGTGGGGCAAAACCTGCAAGACCATCTGGAGCTTTACATCCAGCAAGCCTGCACTCAACCCATCACGCTGTTCAAGCATTGGAACCTGTTTTCCAAAGCGATAATCGGCGCGCAGTGGCTGTTTGGCAAGCGCGGCCTTGGCACCTCAAACCAGTTTGAAACGGCTGCGTTTTTGCGCTCCCCCCATGCCAGCTACCCCGATATCCAATACCACTTCATCCCGATCGCTGTGCGCTATGATGGCAAAGCCGCCGCCGAGGGCCACGGCTTTCAAGCCCATGTTGGCCCCATGCGCTCGCCTTCACGCGGTGCGGTGACGCTGGCCAGTGCGGACCCATCAGCGCCCCCCCAAATCCGCTTCAACTACATGAGTGAGACGCAGGATTGGCAAGACTTTCGCCACTGCATCCGCCTGACCCGCGAGATTTTCGGGCAAGAGGCCTTCAAGCCCTATGCGGGCAAAGAGATCCAGCCCGGCAGCGCCCTGCAATCCGACGACGAGCTGGATGGCTTCATCCGAGACCACGCCGAGAGCGCCTTCCACCCTTGCGGCACTGCCCGCATCGGCGCGGCGGATGACCCGCTGGCGGTGGTGGACCCGAATTGCCGTGTCATCGGTGTTCAAAACCTCCGCGTCGCCGACAGTTCCATCTTCCCCCGCATCCCCAACGGCAACCTGAACGCGCCCAGCATTATGGTCGGGGAAAAGACGGCGGATTTGGTGTTGGGGGTGTAGGGATACCCTCCAATTTTCTCAATATTTGAGTTGTCCATATTTGCTTTTCCGCATACAATTAGGGGCGGCAAATTCAGCGCCCCGCTAAATCAAGGATGGAATAGTGAAGATACTTGTTTGTAGAAATTCGTGGATGGAAACTTATCAAAGCACACATGAAAAAGCATATAGTAAAACTGGTTGGGTAAGTAATGGCGGCACCCCATTTGAAGCTTTAACATTCAGACCTGACGGCGATGGTATTTTTTATGGATACGTTCCGACTGGCCTAAAGGAAGGTGGTAAGAAAGAAAAGAGCATCAATATTTCTAAACTTGGAGCATCGAAGAATGCTTCATCAGTTACAGGTATCACGGTTGTTATTGTTGCACCGTCTCGCAAGACGGGCCAGCTTCTTGTGGTTGGATACTACAGAAATGCTACAGTTTATAAGGATGCAATTGAGCGCCCAGACCGAGAAGGGGATGTCGGTTCAGTTGTGCGGTTTACATCAACGGATGCGGTGTTAATCCCAGAGGAAGAGCGATGTGTGTGTATTCCTTCGGGCCGACGGGGAGGCATGGGGCAAGCAAATGTTTGGTATCAATTGGAGGGCGGCGGCGCCTATGATGCACTTTATCATAAAATTGTTGCGTACCTAGACGGTACAGAAACACTACCTGAAGAACAAGATTCTGTCCGGGAGTATCGAGCGATAGAGCGCCACAATCGGCTTGAGCGCAAAGGAAATGTGCGGCGGTTTATTTATGAAAAAGGCTTCAAGTGTGAATCTTGTGAGTGGACATTGGATGACAGTTCCCCGGAAGAATTTGAAATTTGGAAAAGCTCATTTGAACTCCACCACCTTGAGCCTGTCGCAAATCTGAAAGAGGGCGAAACTCGCAAGGTTTCTGCAAAAAACTTTGCCGTTCTTTGCTCATCTTGCCATAGGGCAATTCACCGGAGTGAATTCATAGATGACGTAAGCAGGTTTGCTGAAAAGCACCCAATTCCATAGCGAGAACTGGAAAGTTTGGTTGGGGTGGCCAACTATATTGGCCACCTACGTATGGTGGGTTTTAACCTACCGTGTCCAACGCTTCATCACACCGCCCGCAAACTCCATCATGCCCGTGCGTCCCCACATCCGGCAGGATCTTCCAGCAACGCTGGCATTTCTCGCCCTCGGCTTTGGCGAAGGTGACCGCCACACTCGCCACTTCGGGCAGGGTGAAGGCGGTTTCGGGGGCGGCGCTATCGGCCACGGTCAGGGCCGAGGTGATGCAGATATCGGCGAAATCCACGCTGTCCAGCAGGGCTTTGGTGTCGGCATCCACATAGACGGTCGGGGCGGCTTCCAAAGAAGCCCCGATCACCTTGGCAGTGCGCTCCACCTCGATTGCGCCTGTGACCACACGGCGGACATTGCGCAGGGTCTCCCACTTTGCGGCCAGCGCTGCATCGCGCCAATCGGGGGTTTCGGGGAAATCGAGCATATGCACAGAGCTTTCATCGCCGGGGAAGCGCTCCAGCCAGACATCTTCCATGGTAAACACCAGCATCGGCGCGAGCCATGTGGTGAGGCGGTGGAAGATCAGGTCCAGCACGGTGCGGGCCGAGCGGCGGGCGTTGGAATTGCCGTCGCAGTAAAGCACGTCTTTGCGGATATCAAAGAACAGGCTGGAGAGGTCGGACGTGCAGAAGTGGAACAGCTTTTGGAACACGCCTTGGAAATCGTGGTTGCTGTAGCC
>JAJRRX010000052.1 GCA_024279075.1 Alphaproteobacteria bacterium
AGCGCGATGTGGAGCCACAGGTAAAGCCGCGCACCAACGCCCCACCAGCTTGCCCGATCATCCGGTATCCACGCGCCCTGCATTTCCAAATCCACAATCGGTAAAAGCGTATCCACCGAATAAATGATCGGATTAAAAACCGGATAACTTTTCCCTTTGCCAGATGCCAAATAACACGCCGATTGCGAAACCTCTTTACCCGCGCAATTTTCCCACGCACTCAAATGCCAAACCCGCGCAGAATTCGGTTTAACCGCCCCGAAGTAATCGGCCGCGCCAAAAACATATGTGCCCAAAATCAGAAATACCGCCAAATACCGCAAGGAAAGCGCAGGCCGATACCCATACCCAGCACTCTCCCGCATAACCCTATTCCAAACCCGCCGCCACCAAGGCGGGTTCGCCGCCGCCCGCTGCAACCGCTCTTTCTCAATCAACACTACGCGCGCATCTTCACGATGCCCCGTTTCGCGCAGCACCTTGGCCAGTTGCTCATAGGGCTGAGGGCTAAAGCCTGTACCGTGGTCTATTTTAGTCAACCACCTAAGGCGGGCCGCCACGTCCATTGGTGTAGCACTTAAAATCGCCCCATAGCGGAACCTGTCGATCTCTATCTCTCCCACCCCGCTCGGCCAGCAACTCGACTCGTCATTCAGCACTCCCACCCGCGCCCCTGTCAGCGATATGCGACCCTGAACGCTTGCGCCTTGCCGCAAAAAAAATGCTCCTTTGACCTCCGAACTGTCTGCCATAAAGGCTATGCCTAAAGGACTTCCTTGTTTTGCATTCTCTGCTTTAAATATTGCACCATCGCATTCAATGCTTCCCCCCAAATTAGCGCCTACAATACGCACCGCCCCGTGGGCCTCCAATCCGTTCAAAAAAACGCTACCCTTGGCCTCCAACCCGTCCGCTGAGAAAGCATAGTCAATCGGCTCTCCGGCTTTGTTCTTTGCTGCGTTAAATTTGGCGTCGATGCAAACAAGATCCCCGCCCAACTTGGCCCCCAGCAGGCGCACCGCACCGTGGGCCACGACGTTCCGCAAAAACAGATGGCCCTTGGCCTCAAGCCCATCTGTAGAAAAAGCAATGCTCGACTGCTCCTCCACTATATCCTTTTTATCTTCCGCCGCATTAAATTTGGCGCCAATGCAATCAAGGTCTCCACCCAACTTGGCCCCCAGCAAGCGCACCTCCTCGTGGGCTTCCGTATCCCGCAAAAAAGTGCTGCCCGTGGCCTCCAACCTGTCGGCATTCAGCCCTTTTTGTAGGATGGAGCCATTCAAAAACAAGTTTTGCACCTTGGCACTTCGGAAGATCACGTGACCCTCGAACCGACAGTCAATCAGCCCCAGATCGCGCGGTAAAACGCAGCCTTCAAGGTCCAGCGTGCCGGTGATGCGGGCACCAAACACCCGTAGCCCCTTTTCGTGCGAACGGCACGCCTTACAGCCCCCGAGCGCAAGGTATCGAAAAAATTCGGCCCGCACATCATAGCATTCATCCGGCTCATCCGGCGGCAATCCATCGTGGAGCCAAATAAAGTCCCCACTATCAAGCTCATCCACAATCTTCTGCTCCGCCGCAGACAGCTCCCCAAAATCCTCAAGTTTTCGCTTCATCGTCATCGTAAGCCATCCGCACGCTAGGGGTTCCCAGCCACCTTAGCCACACCACCCCACCCGATCAACCGTAGGGCGGGTTCAGCCCGCCACCCCCTCACCCAAACACCGGTAGCCCTGTAATCGCCGCCAGTAAAATAATTCCGTAAGCCAGCCCCCGAAACACTCGCTCATGCTTTGGGTCAAACAGCCGTTTGCCGATCAGACCGCCCAGCATATAGCTTGGCACTAGCAGCAGCCCGATGAAAAACGCTTGAAGGGTAATCAACTCTTGCAGGTAAAAGCTCAGCATCACCACAAAATCGGTGGTGAACAGGTAAAGCAAAATCACGGCGCGGATTTCGGCCACCGCCTTCCGCCCGCTGAGGTAAAGCAATATCACCGGCGGCCCTGCCAGCCCGATGAACCCGCCCATCAGGCCACTAACAAACCCCGTTCCCAACCCCAGCGCCACCGAAATCTCGCCCTTATAGCGCCAGCCCGAGGCCAGCGCCAAAAGCGTCGCCACGGACACCGCAGATACAATCCAGCGAAAGGCCTCTGGCTCCAGCATCGTCAGCAGCCATACCCCCAGCGGAATGCCCACAGCCCCCGCCACGCTCAGCCGCAAAACCTCGCCCTTATTGGCCGCCCGCCACGCATGGGGCAGCAGCGGTAGCGGGCCAAAAATGCTGAATGAAATCATGGTGGCTATCACCCAAGTAGGGGGCAAAAATATCCCCGCAATCGGCAGGTAAACCAGCGCCGAGCCAAAGCCGGTAAAGCCCCGCACAATGCCCGCCACAAGCACCGCCAGTGCGAGCCAAGCCAGCCCCTCGGTGGCCAGTGCCGCCTGCATCAACTTAGGATAGACGCCACAATGCCACCCGTTATGCTCATCACAATCAGGCTCAATATCCAAATCCCAACAGCAATCGCCGAGTTCCCCAGCATCGAGCCATTTTTGCGATAAGCATTGGCCCACGCCGTAATCATCAGCATTGCGGGCGAAATAAAGATAATCCACACGATCATCAGAAAGGCAAAAAAGCCCGAGAGGATGTTCAACAATGCACCAACAGCCGCGCTAACCCCGATCACAATAAACCCCGCCTGCCGCAGCTGCATCTTGCCCTGCGCCTCCATAAGGCGGGCCACGGCCAGCGGCATGGCAACGGGTAGCGCCGAGCCGCAATTGGTGCACTTTGTTTCCAGCGGGTCCGCAGGCGTGCTGCAATAGGTGCAAAGTTTTTGGCGTTGTTCAGGCGTCGATGTTGGCATATTGGGTCCCCGCCGCGCCGCTATCTTTATCCCAATCCCGCTTCACCCCAAGGCGCAGCAAAATGGGCGAGGCGATAAACACGGAGCTATATGTGCCCACGATCACACCCCAGATCATGGCAAATGTAAAGCCTCTGATCACATCGCCTCCCAGCACGTAAAGCGCCACCAGTGCCAAAAGCGTGGTAACCGAGGTCATCACCGTGCGAGATAATGTCTCGTTAATCGACATGTTAAGCAGTTCTTTTAACGGCTTGGCCTTAAAGCGCCGCAGGTTTTCGCGCACGCGGTCAAACACCACCACGGTATCGTTTAGCGAATACCCCACAATGGTCAGAATCGCGGCAATAATCGAGAGGTTAAACTCGATCTGAAACAGGGCAAATACGCCGATGGTCAGGATAACATCATGCACCAAAGCCGCCACAGCACCCAAGGAAAACTGCCACTCAAAGCGCAGCCAAATATAAAACAGCACCGCAAATACCGCCAGCACCACGGCTTCAATGCCCGCAATCACCAGCTCGCCAGAAACCTTGGCCCCCACGCTATCGGTTTGCAAAAATACAATGCCCTCGATCTCGATACTCAACGCTGATTTTACTTCGGCAATCATGTCGTTTTGCGTTTCCGGCTCGTCTGACTGCTGCTCAATGCGCACCATCACGGCATTGCGCGCCGTGTCTGTCAGCTCGGCGCCCGGGTCCACAACCTCTGTCACCGTAAAGTCCCCCAGCTCCAAGCCCGAAAGCACATCACGATAAACGCTCACTTCCACCGGCGCTGGCGTGGCCGCACGGATCACCGAGCCACCCTTAAAATCAATGCCGTAGTTGAGGCCAAACACAAAAAACGCTACCACAGATAGCACCGCCAGCACGGCGGAAAGCCCCACCGTCAGCTTGGTGACCTTAAAAAAATCAATCTTAGTTTCGGTCGGAACAAGTTTCAGTCGCATGGTCTTCCCTCACACTTCAATCGTTTTAGGCTTGCGGGCTTTCAGGTAGAGCACCACGAGCAACCGCGTCACCCAGATGGCGGTAAATACCGAGGTGATAATCCCCAACCCCAGCGTCACCGCAAAGCCCTTCACAGGGCCGCTGCCCATCATAAACAAAATCACAGCCGCAATCAGCGTGGTGACGTTGGCATCAATAATCGCCGAGGTCGCCTTTTCATAGCCGATCTCGATGGCCCGCGCCGGCCCCTTGCCGCGCCGTAATTCTTCCTTGATACGCTCAAAAATCAGCACGTTGGCGTCCACCGCCATGCCAAGCGTGAGCACAATGCCGGCAATACCCGGCAGCGTCAGCGTTGCGCCGATGGTGCTGAGCAGCGCAAAGAGCAGCACCACGTTAAAGGCCAGCGCAAAGTTGGCAAACACGCCAAACAAGCCGTAACTCAAGATCATAAACACCACTACAGCCACCATAGCAACCACGGCAGCCACTTTACCCGCATCAATGCTATCCTGCCCCAGTTCCGGCCCAATGGTCCGCCGCTCCAGCACCTTAATGCTGGCGGGCAGCGCCCCTGCGCGGAGCAAAATCGCCAGTTGCCCGCTTTCCTGCACCGTAAAGCGGCCGGTAATTATGCCCGAGCCCCCCAGAATGGCGGTTTGAATGCGCGGCGCTGAAATAACCTCGTTATCAAGCACAATCGCAAACAGGTTGCCGACATTGGCCGCGGTATGCGCGCCAAACAGCCGTGCGCCTGTGGGGTTAAAGGTAAAGCCCACCGCAGGGCCGCCATTTTGGTCAAACTGGGTTTGGGCGTCCGTCAGCATATCGCCTGTCACCACCGGCGCACGCTTAAGCACATAATAGCCCTCGCCCTCATTCACCGAAGGCACAATGATATTGCCAAGCCCCGCATTTTCATCCGGGCTGGCCACTTGCCGCACCACTTCGTTAAAGCTCAGCTTGGCGGTGCGCCCGATCAAGGCCAAAAGCTCCTCTGCCGAGCCAATGCCGGGCACTTGTATCAAAATCCGGTCCACGCCTTGGCGCTGAATGGTTGGCTCTCGCGTGCCTGCTTCATCCACCCGACGGCGAATAATTTCAAGGCTTTGCAGCATGGTGCGGTCATCGGTGGCTATTTGCTCGGCTTCTGACATGGTCAGCACAAGCTCGTCACCCTCCGCCACCACCTCATAATCCCGCGCGCCAGCGCCTGTAAGCGAAACAACGGGGCGCGTAAGCGTGTTTACCACGGTCACCGCTTGGTCAATCGCTTCGGCAGTGCCAATGCGCACCCGCAGCTCGTTGTCACCATCTTGGCGGCGCACCGAGCCAAAAATCTCTTTTTGCTCACGCAAAATATCCCGCACCGCAGGCCACATCCCGTCCAAACGGTCTTGGTATACATCGGCCACGTTAACCT
>JAJRRX010000053.1 GCA_024279075.1 Alphaproteobacteria bacterium
AACTTTTATCGCCCAAGTTGAAACCGTAATGATTACGGAGGATTCGATGGCACAAAATTGGGAAGCATTTGAGGGCCACGGCACCAAGCAAGACCTGAAGCTGGAAAAGACCCGCGCCATGGTTTCTGCTGCGATCAGTGAGGGGCGTGTAGGGTTGGCTTTTCAGCCGGTTTTTCGCTCAGGCCCCCGACCACTGGTTTCTTTTCATGAAGGCCTTATTCGGATACGGGATCGCGATGGACGCACCCTTCCTGCCGGTGAATTTATTCCTGCTATCGAAGATACAACGCTGGTGCAGGCGATTGATAGAATTGCGCTGCAAAAGGCGCTCGATATGCTGGCAGCGGATCCTAGGCAACGAATCTCTGTTAATATTTCGATGAACACCATTGGCGACACCCGATGGACAGAGATCCTTGAAAACGGCTGCAAAAACAACCCAGAAATCGCCGATAGACTCATTGTTGAGCTTACAGAAGCCACCCCGATTCATGACCCAGAATACGTTGCCTATTTTATTGAAAAGGGCCACAAACTTGGCTGCAGTTTTGCAATAGATGATTTTGGCTCCGGCTATACCGGCTTTAGCCACTTCCGGAAGTATAAATTTGATATGGTCAAAATTGATGGCCAGTTTATTACGGACCTGCCAAATAACCGCGACAATCAAGTTTTGGTCGAAGCCTTGGTGATGATCGCCAAGCAGTTTGATATGTTTACGGTTGCAGAATTTGTGGAAACAGCGGACGAGTCCGCTTTGGTGCAAAAACTGGGCATTGATGCCATGCAGGGGTTCTATTATGGCCGTTCTGCTGAAATGCCTATATGCCTAAACACCGGGTCAAAACTGGGCGCGCTCGGATAGAGATTATCTGCCTGCTATCCCTTATCTGCCAATTTCGAGATCTGCTCTTGCATGGCTGCAAGTTGTTGCTTTAGTAAATCCAACTCTTCATTGCCGCCGGTTTCAGGCTCGGCTTTGGGTTCGTCAGCTGATGGCGCGAATGGAGAAAACATTTTCACAGCGTGTTCCATCCATTCCATATTGCCTCGTGCAAGATTTTCCATATTTGCCATCATCGGGTTTTGGCCAACAATTGAGGTGATTTGCTCCCGCATGTTTTCTTGGTTTTTGGTAAAACTATCCATTGATGCCTCCAAATATCCTGGCACAAACCCCTCCAACGAATCGCCATAAAGGCCGATAAGTTGGCGCAGGAACTTTACGGGCAACAGATTTTGCCCTTTGGATTCTTCTTCAAAAATGATCTGCGCCAAAACCGAACGGGTAATATCATCACCGGATTTGGCGTCTTTAACTTCAAAATCCTGCCCTTCACGCACCATGACAGCAAGATCATCCAGCGTTACATAGCTAGATTTTGCAGTATTATAGAGCCGCCGATTGGCATATTTCTTGATGATAACCACATTATTTTCACTATCAGCCATTTTTTGCTCCTATGCCATCCTATTAGAGTAGCGCTGTTTTTCGCATCTGCAATGCAAAACGTGCATCTGCACAATGATACGACTTCCAAATGGGTTGATTCCAATTTTCCGCCATGTTGCGCACTATTATTTCGTAGTTCTGCAACTATTAGACTTTTTATTTCGTGTGATTTATGCTGCAATGCACAAATATCGAATCATCAACAGGAGCCTATTGTGTCTGATATCGTCATCGCGTCCGCCGCCCGAACTGCTGTAGGGAGCTTTCTCGGCGCATTTGCCAAAACGCCTGCCCATGTGCTCGGGGAAACCATGATCCGTGCTCTTATAGAACGCGCAGGAATTGACCCCGCAGAGGTGAGCGAAACCATTCTTGGGCAGGTGCTCACGGCGGGCCAAGGGCAAAACCCGGCGCGGCAGGCGCACATCAATGCTGGCCTCCCAAAAGAGGCTTCGGCATGGGGGATCAACCAAGTCTGTGGCTCCGGGCTTCGGGCGGTGGCTCTCGGGGCGCAGCAAATTATGCTGGGAGATGCTGAAATTGTGGTGGCTGGCGGGCAGGAAAGCATGAGCCTTTCACCGCATGTCGCCAACCTGCGACTCGGGCAAAAGATGGGCGATATGCAGTTTGTTGACTGCATGATTCGCGACGGACTTTGGGATGCATTCAACGATTACCACATGGGAATCACCGCTGAAAACGTGGCCAAGCAATGGGGGATTGACCGAGAAATGCAGGACGCCTTTGCGGTGGCCTCACAAAACAAAGCCGAAGCGGCGCAGAAGGCTGGACGATTTGCCGAAGAAATTATTCCTGTTACGCTAAAATCGCGGCGGGGCGAAACGGTTGTGGACGCGGACGAATACATCCGCCACGGCGCAACGCTTGAAAATATGCAAAAGCTGCGCCCCGCCTTTGCCAAGGATGGCACGGTGACGGCAGCGAATGCCTCCGGCCTGAATGACGGTGCAGCGGGCACGCTTTTGATGACCGCCGCCAATGCTGAAAAACGCGGAATTGAGCCTTTGGGCCGGATTGTAGCCACAGCCACGGCGGGGTTGGACCCCTCCATCATGGGCGCGGGGCCGATATATGCCTCGCAAAAAGCGCTAGCGAAAGCGGGCTGGAAGGCCGAGGATTTGGGCCTCGTGGAGGCCAACGAAGCCTTTGCCGCGCAGGCTTGTGCGGTGAATAAGGACATGGGTTGGGACCCTGAAGTGGTGAATGTGAACGGCGGGGCGATTGCGATTGGCCACCCGATAGGGGCCTCTGGTGCCCGCATTCTCAACACTTTGCTTTTTGAAATGAAGCGCCGTGATGCGAAAAAAGGGCTGGCAACGCTCTGCATTGGTGGCGGCATGGGCGTGGCGCTTTGCGTTGCGCGTGACTAGGGGAGATAGGCACATGACAAGAGTTGCATTGGTAACGGGTGGCACACGCGGCATCGGCGCGGCCATCGCGGTGGCGCTAAAAGACAGCGGCGCGCAAGTGGCGGTGAGCTATGCGGGGAATGACGCTGCGGCGGCGGCATTTACCGCTGAAACCGGTATCAAGGCCTATAAGTGGTCGGTAGCGGATTATGATGAATGCGTGGCGGGGATTGCCGAAGTTGAGGCCGACCTTGGCCCGATTGATATTTTGGTGAATAACGCTGGCATCACGCGGGATGGCATGTTTCACAAGCTTACCCGCGCCGCGTGGCAAGAGGTGATAGACACCAACTTGAACGGCGTTTTTAACATGACCCATCCGATTTGGCCGGGTATGCGCAGCCGCAAATTTGGCCGCGTGATCAACATTTCGTCGATCAACGGCCAAAAAGGGCAGATGGGGCAGGTGAATTATTCCGCTGCCAAAGCGGGCGACCTTGGCTTTACCAAGGCGCTGGCGCAGGAGGGGGCCTTTGCGGGCATCACCGTAAATGCGATTTGCCCCGGTTATATTGGCACCGAAATGGTCCGCGCGGTGCCTGAAAAGGTGCTGAATGAAAAGATTATTCCGCAAATTCCGGTGGGTCGCCTTGGAGAGCCAGAGGAAATTGCGCGCTGCGTGGTTTTTTTGGCATCCGATGATGCGGGCTTTATCACTGGTTCAACGCTGACGGCAAATGGCGGGCAATTTGTGGTGTGACAATCATGCGGCCTCGCGGTAAGAGGGGAAAACCAAATCACGAGGCCGCTATGAAAATCGGAATTCTGGAAACGGGGCATCTGTCCGACACGCTCAGGGCTAAATATGGCCGCTATCCGGCATTTTTTGAGCGTTTAGTGGGGCCGCATTTACCCGAGGCCGAGTTTTTTACCGTGGCGGTTGTGGATGGCGAAGTGGCGGATAGCCCCGTGGAGGCCGATGGCTGGATTATCACCGGCTCCCGTAGTGGGGCCTATGAAAATGAGCCGTGGATACCACCGCTGGAAGCGTTTTTGCGCGCGTGCCTTGCGGCGCATGTACCAGTGGTTGGCATTTGCTTTGGCCACCAGATTGTAGCACAGGCCATGGGTGGCAAAGTGGAGAACTCGGACAAAGGCTGGGGCGTTGGCTTGCTGGACTATCAGGTGAGCACGCGGCCAAACTGGCTTGAGGATATGGATACGGGGTTCACCATCCCCGCTATCCACCAAGATCAGGTGGTTGAGGCCCCCAAAGGCGCGCAGGTGTTTGTTGAATCAGAGTTTTGCCCGATTGCGGGGCTGGTTTATGGTGATCCCGATGCACCCGATGCCTTCAGCATTCAGCCACACCCTGAAATGAGCGCGGAATTTGTGGCAGATATCGCAGAAGAACGCTTGCAGCACATCATTCCGGCTAAAACCATGCGGCCTGCGCTCGAAACCCTTTCCAAGCCAGGCGACCAAGCCGCCTGGGGGAAAAGCATTGCATCATTTTTCAGGCAGGCTACAGCTGCGCGCTGACCCGGGTAATTTCTTCTTTGATGCGGAGTTTTTCTTTCTTCATCGTGCCTATCTCGATAGTGTCTGCGCTTGGGTGGCGCTGGGTTTGCTCGATCTGGTTTTCCAGTTTCTCGTGTTTTCTCTGTAGTTCGTTCAGATGAGAATTCAGGTTCATCAATGGCCTCCGGTTGGTTGGTTGCGATTACCTAATATGTAAGAGTTGACCACAGATTTTCAATTCTGTCACCAAATCTTTACCAGATTATGAGCGAGATATTACCAAAGCGTTACCATCCCTCAGGATTTTGCGGGCGGCTTGGCTAAAATCCTCCCCAT
>JAJRRX010000054.1 GCA_024279075.1 Alphaproteobacteria bacterium
ATTAGGTCTTGCGCCATCGCCTTGGGGCCAAGCGAATCCTTGATGTAGTTAGACACCACGGTATGGGAGCCTTCCCACATATTCATATCAGGGTTGATCGTGCGGGCCACGCCCTCGACCACCACCATGGTGCGCTGGAGCAAAATCAGCTCGGTGCGGGTTTCCATGCCAAAACGCTCGGTCACATCAAACAATTGCGCCAGCAAGCGCGCCATGGATATCTGGCTGGCATCTTGGCCAAAAATCGGCTCGCCAATGGCGCGGATGGCTTGGGCAAATTCGGCTACGTCTTGATTGGCTGGCACATAGCCAGCCTCAAAATGCACCTCGGCCACACGCTTGTAATCGCGCTTGAGAAAGCCAAACAGGATCTGGGCATAGGCGCGGCGGGTGGTGCTGTCTATCCGGCCCATAATGCCAAAATCAAAGGCCACGAGGTCTCCGTTTTTGGTGTATTTCAGGTTACCTTGGTGCATATCACCATGAAAAAACCCATCGCGCAGGGCGTGGCGCAGAAACGTCTCGATGATGCGGGTGGAGAACTCAACCGGGTCCATATTTGTTGCCAACAGCGCCTCAACATCGCCGAGCGGAATGCCTTCAACCCATTCGGTGGTCATCACACGCCGCGCCGAAAGCGGCCAGATCAGTGCAGGCACGCTGAAGCCTTTGTCACCAGCGGTATTGGCGGCAAATTCATCCCCCGCGCTGGCCTCACTGCGCAAATCAAGCTCGGCGCGCACAATGCCCTCAAAATGCTCGATCACCCCTGTGGGCTTAAGCCTGCGGGAGGAAGGCGAAAAAATCTCGACCATACGGGCGGCAAAATGGAAGGCATCCACGTCGCGCATAAACGCCTTTTCAATGCCCGGCCGCAGCACCTTTACCGCCACCGCTTGGCCGGTTTTGGCGATCACCGCCTTATGCACCTGCGCCAACGAAGCCGCCGCCACCGGCTCGGAAAACTCGGAAAAAGTATCGGCGACTTTAATGCCAAGCTCGCGCTCAACTTCAGCAATTGCCTCCGAAAGCGGAAAAGCGGGCAGGCTATCTTGCAACACCTTCAGCTCTTCCGCCATCTTTGGCCCAACCACATCGGGCCGCGTGCTCATAAGTTGGCCAAACTTAATGTAAGCTGGCCCCAGCGCCAC
This sequence comes from Alphaproteobacteria bacterium, assembly GCA_024279075.1. Lineage (GTDB taxonomy): Bacteria > Pseudomonadota > Alphaproteobacteria > Rhodobacterales > Rhodobacteraceae > UBA3077. The sequence goes on from JAJRRX010000054.1 coordinate 1,152, forward strand.
CAGCGCCCGCAAAACCGGCGGCTGGCTTGGGTCGCCCTTCAGCCCCAGCCACTTAAACGGCCAGCCCAGCACCCGCGCGGCAATGCGAATGGCGGTCGGGGCCTCAACCGCATCCAGCGCCACTTTCATCGCGCCGGAGCGCTCAAACGTCGCCCCCGTGCGCACAAGCCGCCAGATATTATGCGGCCCTCTCATATTTTCCAGCCCGAATGCAGTGCCGCTATACCAAGGCTCAGGTTGCGATACTTCACCATATCAAACCCGCCCTTGCGGATCATCTCGGCAAAAATCTCCTGCTTGGGAAACTTGCGAATGGACTCAACGAGGTATTGGTAGCTGTCCCGATCATTGGCAATCATCTCGCCCAGCTTCGGGATTACGTTAAACGAATAGCGGTCATAAGCCCACTGCATGGCAGGGTTGGGAATGCTTGAGAACTCCAGCACCATAAAGCGCCCACCGGGGCGGAGCACACGGTAGGCCTCATCAATCGCGTCTTGAATGCGGGTCACGTTTCGAATGCCAAAGCTGATGGTATAAACGTCAAAGGTATTGTCTTTAAACGGCAGCGCCATCGCATCGCCTACCACCCAATCCAGCCGCTCGCCCATCGCCGCTGCCTCAGGCCGCTTGCGCCCCTCGATCAGCATGCTTTCCGTCATATCCAGCACCGTGGCATCGGCCTGCCCCTTGGCGCGGTCGTTAAACTTAAAGGCAATATCGCCAGTGCCGCCCGCCACATCGAGCAGCTTCTGCCCGGGCTGCGGCGCCAGCCAGTCCATCATCGCCTCTTTCCAGATACGGTGGATGCCCATGCTCATCGCATCATTCATCACATCATATTTGCTGGCCACTGATGAAAAAACCCCGTGGACCATGCCCGCCTTGGCGTCTTCATCAACTTCCGTAAAACCAAAATGGGTCGTGCGATTCGTGGTCATAGCCGCGCCTTTTCTCTGCTTGGCCTAGCTTTACCCCGTTGGCGCGCGGGGTTCAATCAGGCTTTCTGCAATATGGTAATGGTCGTATCGCCATATTTCCGCTGGTCTTTCATGGTAAAGCCCACAGGCACCGCCACCGCCGCGTTTTCTTCCCAAATAACCAGCGCCTTTTCAGCCAACCAGCCGCCCTTTTCAGCGCTCGCCAACGCCTTCTCGCCAAGCCCCTTGCCATAGGGCGGATCGAGGAACACAAGGTCATAAGGCCCGCCCCTATTCTCCCCCATCCGCGTGGCGTCGCGGCGATAGATCTTGCTCTGCCCGATCATTTGGAGTTTGTCGGTATTTTCACGTAGCAGCGCGCGGGATTTCACGCCGTCATCCACGAAAAGCGCCCGTGCGGCACCTCGGCTGAGGGCTTCAAAGCCAAGCGCGCCAGTACCCGCAAACAGGTCCAACACCCGCGCGCCGTCAATCGGAGGGTAGTCGCCGTGGGCCAACAGGTTAAACAGGCTTTCGCGCACGCGGTCGGTGGTCGGGCGTAAGTGCGCCGCCGTGTCGCCCTTGCCCACACTCGCCAGCGCCGTGCCGCGCTTGCTGCCGCCGATAATTCTCATCCGGCGGCCATGATGGTTTTGAGGTCGATGCCTTGGTCGGCGACCATTTCGGGCGCGGGGGAGCGCCCCGACTCGATCAGCCGTTTGCCGACCATATAGGCGCGGGGGTCGTTCATGGCGTCTACGGCGAGAAGGGTGTTTCCCTTGTAATACCAATGGGATACGGAGTCGCGCACAACCACACGATCATAGCCCGTGTTCAGCCCCGCGATTTGCAGTTTCACGTCAAACTGATCCGACCAGAACCACGGTTTCGGGGTATAGGCCTCGGCCCCACCCATCATGTTCACGGCCACAATTTCGGCTTGATCAATGGCATTGCCAACGCTTTCAATCCGCACTTGCGCGCCGTTGAGCGGGGTGCTCGCGCAGTCGCCAGCGGCATAGATGTTGGGGTTGGAGGTCTGCGCTTGTGCGTTGGTTTTGATGCCGTTTTCAATGGCGAGGCCAGTGGCTTCGGCAAGGCTAATGCGAGGGGCCACGCCGACACCGACAATCGCAAAATCTACCGCAATCTCGCGGCCATCGGTGAGGCGCGCGCCCGTAATCCGGCCCTCGCCCAGCAGCGCCTCTACGCCGACACCTTCGATGATTTCGACCCCATGACTTTTGTGCAGGGTGCGGAAATAATCCGATGTTTCGGGGGCCGCGACGCGCTGCAAAATCCGGTCGGCCATTTCTACTAGCGTGGGTTTTAGCCCGAGCTTGGCTGCCACCGCTGCCGCTTCCAGCCCGATATACCCGCCGCCGATGATCAGCACTTTGCGGCCCGCCACAAACTCCGGCTTCATCGCCTCGACATCGGCGAGGCTGCGCACGGTGTAGACGCCCGTGAGGTTGCCGCCGATGCGGGCAGGCAAGCGGTGCGGCTCGGCACCTGTAGTGAGCGCGAGCTTATCATAGCTGAGCACCTCGCCCGTGCTCAGGGTTACGGTCTGCGCTTTAGGGTCAATCGCCTCAGCCGTGCAGCCCTCCCGCAGGGTCACATCATGCTCGCCATACCACGCCTCGGGGCGCAGGAATAGCCGCTCCAGCGCCATATCACCGAGCAGGTAAGCCTTGGAGAGCGGCGGGCGTTGGTAGGGGGGGTGCGGCTCGGTGCCTATCATGGTGATCGCGCCGGTGTGGCCCTTTTTGCGCAGGGTCTCGGCAAGGGTCGCCCCCGCCTGCCCCGCGCCGATAATGATGAAATGGCTCATAAGGCGGCGTCCATTTTGGTGGCGAGTTTGATGTCTAGCATGGTCAGGCCGCCCGCGCTGTGGGTTTGCAGGGTCACCGTGACCTCGTTGTAAACATTGCACCATTCGGGATGGTGGTCCAGCTTTTCAGCCCAAAGCGCGGCCTCGGTCATCCAGCCAAAGGCCTGCCGGAAGGTTTTGAAGGTAAAGGCTTTGGTGAGCGCATCCCGCCCCTCGACCAGCTCCCAGCCTGTGGCAAGGAGTGGGGGGAGGTGGGTGCTTCGCTCAGATTTTTGCAGTATGTCCATGCCCAGACCATACCGGACCCCCGCCCACAAACGCCAGTGCTTTTTGCACCCCGTAGGGTGCGTGGTCCCCCACGCACCTTTGCCCCCGTTAACCAACCGTTAACCAAGTTATGCCACCCATACCCATGTCCAACTACATCCGCCCAAAAATCTCCGGCCCTCCCGTTTTCTTCACCGTCAACCTCGCCCATCGCGGCACCAGCCTTTTGGTCGATAACGTCGAAACCCTCCGCCACGCCTTCACCGCCACCATGGCCGAGCGGCCCTTTACCATAAATGCCATCGTTATCCTGCCCGACCACCTGCACACCATTTGGACATTGCCAGACAATGATTACGCCACCCGCTGGCGTATTATCAAAGCACGGTTTTCCCGCGCTTTGCCCAAGGGGCACCTGCGGCCAAGCCATGTGGCGCGCAAGGAGCGCGGGGTGTGGCAGCGGCGCTATTGGGAGCATCATATTCGGGGGGACGAGGATTACCGCAAGCACGTGGAATATTGTTGGCTTAACCCCGTAAAACACGGCTTGGCAGAGCGCCCCAGCGCATGGCCCCATTCGTCGATCCATCGCGATATCCGGTTAGGAAAAGTCCCCCCCGAATGGCAATAACACCCGTAGGGTGCGTGGTCCCCACGCACCTTTGGTGGCAGTGTCGGGCGTTGGGGAATGGGGCAGAGTGGTGCGTGGAGACCACGCACCCTACGGCATATTATATGAAAGTATCGCGATCATGAAAGCTAGAAGGGGAACAAATAAATACCAAACAAAAACAACAGCCCGCGAGCTCCATTTTATTTTGTTAAAACTCGGGCCCAGCCCATCTAAAAGTTCCTTAATATCGCTTACATTGAGATTGATCGTCAAAAGTGCATCTTTGTTGGTGGATACTGTTGTGCGCAAGGTTTCCAAATCTTTTGCAACATCCCGATCGCCTTGAATATCTTTAATTGCCGAAATATCTATTTTGCCGAGATCTAATACAATTTCGTTTGCTGTAGAGTTGCTCTCTTCCAATTGGGTGAGTCTCCGCTCCAATGCTTTCAACGGTGATTCAGTATTTTTAACAGCGCCGACTCCATACAGAGAGCCCTTCGATACTTCGTTGATTTTAAACCATTTCGTATAGGCCGTATAATCATGCCACCAGTGAACCAAATGGGTCAATAAGAGAAACACCATTACCGCTGTAGTGATTTCCGTAAATACTTCGGGAGGAATCTCGCGTCCAAAAACATTCCAGCTATCTGCATTAAGGCCATATCGCTTCACAGAATAGACAGATGCCGACACGATAATAAGATTTCGTGACGAACCAATCGTTGGCTTAGTTATCAGATCAAATGCGTTTACCTTCACCCCTCCAAACTCCCCATTAACTCCCGCCATTCCCCCGCGCTCATCCCGCTGGTCTCCTGCGTCACCTGCTCCCCCTTCAGCATCCGGCGCAGCACCTCCATGCCCTTGCCGGAGAACTGCGCGCCGCCCATGCGGTAGTCTTCAAAGGCGCCGTAAGCCGCTGGCACCCAGTCGGCCACGATCTTGCAAATCGCGTCGGCATAAACGCGGATTTCGTATTGGGCGTGGCTGTCGGCCCGCAGGCGCAGGAAGTGGAAGAGGTTGTGCAAGTCGACCTTCCAATACCACTGCGTATAGATATTCATCGGCAGGTTCATCCGCGCCAGCTCCCGCGCCAGCCCGCTTTGGCCCTCGTCCGAGATCATCGCCTCGTAGCTATCATAGGCA
>JAJRRX010000055.1 GCA_024279075.1 Alphaproteobacteria bacterium
ATAAACCAGAGCAGGCTCAGGGCGGCGCTGAGGATTGTGAATAGCGAGGTCATAGGTGGCGCTCCGAATAAGGGTTGGCCTCACATTTAGTATGTGTGGCGACCAGCTGCAAGGGTGCGACGTAAGGTAAAGGCTTGCCAAGGGGCGGTGGCTTTGCCAATGGTTGACGTGGAGGTCAACATGTATCCATTTATTCGCATCGCATACCACAGTTTCAAGCACCGTAACGCGCCAAAATTGGCCATTGGTGAGCCGCATATCTCGCAGCACCGTTGCTGGCCGATAGACCTTGATATGTGGTGGGAGCTTAACAATGGCCGCACGCTAACGCTTTACGACCTTGGGCGGGTGCAGCTAGCGCGCCGGATGGGGCTGGTGAAAGCGCTAAAAGCCAATGGCTGGGGCATGACGATGGCGGGGGTTACCGCGCGCTATCGCCGGCGCGTGGTGATGTTTGACCGCTTCGAGATGCGCTCAAAAGCCATCGGGCATGACGGACGTTTTTTGCTGCTTGAGCAAAGCATGTGGAAGGGTGAGGAGGCGCTTTCTTCGGTGGTTTACCGTGTGGCCGTGGTAGGCAAAAATGGGATTGTGCCCACAGCAGAAGTGGCCGAGGCCATGGGGCTGGGGGGCTGGAACCCCGCGCTGCCAGATTGGGTGGCCGCATGGGGGCAGGCCGAAAACGCGCGTACTTGGCCACCGGAGACCTAAGGATTTATCCTTGCCTATATCGAATAAGCTGATATGTTAATGATGTTAACATATCAGCCTGCTAAACTTGGGCGCGCGATTTCAGGGGGTCATTATGGACTATAAACCAACACCAAAGCGCCTTGCTACTGCGCTCACCGCCACCTCAATAGCGGCCATTATCCTTGCGGCCACCACTACGGGTTTTTCGGCAAGGGCCGAAACGCGAGGCTTTGCGCAAAGCGGTTTTACTGCGCTCCGCGTTAGTTCTGGGCTTGAAATGGAGGTCGAAGTCGGGCCTGCGTTTTTAGTTGCCGCCGAGGGCGAAAGTGAGGCGATCGACACCCTTGATATTCGTATGGAGGGCGCAACGCTGGTGGTAGAGCGCAAACATAACTGGCGTGAAACGCTGTTTTCGTGGTCAAGCGATCAGCAACGGGTGCTGCTACGGGTGTCCATGCCAGCAGTAAGCACTTTAACAGCGGATGCGGGGGCGCGCATTGAAATTTCGGGCGATATCCGCCAGCCTTTGCAGGCCATTGCCTTAGCGGGGGCGGCTCTGTGGCTGAAGGGGCTGGATGGCGCAGATGCTGTAGTGACCGCACGCGCGGGCGCATCGGTGATGGCAGATGGCACCTGTGGCACGCTGAAAGCAGAGGCAAGTAGTGGGGCTTCTATTCAAGCGGCGGCGCTCGTATGTTCTGGTGTTATGGCCGATGCGATGTCGGGCGCAAGCATTGAGGTGAATGGCGAGGATGCGCTTTCACTTGTTGCCTCTGGTGGTGGCCACGTATTTGCTCACGGCGCGGGGGGTATTACGCGAGAAGATATGAATTCAGGTGGCAGCATTACCGTAAAGCGCTAGCCGGTGCCGCGCCCTCCACTTGGGCTGATTTAAACAAATCAAAGCTTGAAAAATAGGCGCCGACCCCCTCTAATAGCGAAAACTTGAGGGAGAGAGCATGACCAAGCGCGCATCGAAAAAAGGCATCTGGAGCTGGATGCTGTTTGACTGGGCAGGGCAGCCCTTTCACACCCTTGTGATCACCTTCATTTTTGCGCCGTTTTTCGCCAGTGAGTTGTTTTTTGCAAGCGAGGCTGAAGGGCAAGCCACATGGGGCTATCTGGTGGCCTTTGCGGGGATACTCGTGGCCTTCAGCGCGCCTGTGCTGGGGGGCATTGCAGATAGGTCCGGTCCGCGCAAGCCGTGGGTCTTTGGTTTTGGTGCGCTATTTTTTATTGGCAGCTATGGGTTATGGTGGGCAGAGCCCGGCATGGCCAGCCTCTACTGGATATACATTTCCTTCATTGCCGCCTTTATTGGTGCGGAATACATCATCGTGTTTACCAACTCCATTCTGCCAGACCTTGTGCCGCGTGAGGAAGTCGGAAAAATCTCTGGCTATGGTTGGGCGATCGGCTATGTTGGCGGGGTTTTGGTGCTGTTTGTGATGCTGCTTTTCATGGTCACGCCCCCCGGGTCAGACCTAACCGTAATGGGCAATGCACCGATTTTCGGGCTAGATGCCGCCAAGGGCGAGGGGTACCGCGCCGCCGGGCCGCTTTCGGCGATCTGGTTTGTGGTCTTTGCCATTCCGTTTTTCCTGTTCACGCCGGATAAGCGCACCGACGTGCCCATTGGCAAAGCCGCTACCAAAGGGGCCACGGGGCTGCGGGCGGCGTGGCGCAAAATTAAACCCCACCCTGAAATCTGGATGTTTTACGGGGCCTCATTGCTCTACCGCGACGCGCTGGTGGTGCTGTATTCCTTCGGGGCCATATATGCCAAATCCGCGCTGGGCTGGGGCCAGATGGACCTGCTGATCTTCGGCATTGTGGCCGCCATTGCCGGGGCGTTTGGCGCTTGGATAGGTGGCTGGGTGGATGGGCGCAAAGGCTCGATGCCGGTGGTAACCTTTAGCATTGTGGTGCTCATACTGGTCACGGTGGCGGTGCTCTCCATTACCAAAGACACGGTTTTGATGATGAAGGTGGAGGAAGGCTCCAACCTGCCCACCATTGCTTTTATCATTTGCGGCGCTGTTATCGGCGCGGCGGGTGGCTCTATGCAGGCCTCTTCCCGCGCTTTGGTTGTTGAGTTTGTCGGCGACAAGCTGACCATGACCGAAGCTTTCGGCATTTATGCCATGGCGGGTAAAGCCACGGCCTTTGTCGGGCCGTTTCTGGTGGCCGTGGTAACCACCCTTTCAGACAGCAACCGCATTGGTCTAACGCCGATTATTCCGATATTGCTGCTCGGCTATATCGTGCTTGTGATGGCGCGAAAGCGGATGGTGCCCGCATGAAGTGGCTGGCGGTCTTTTTAGCGCTGGCCACGCCTTCGCTGGCAGATACCCCTGCCAAGCAATTATTTAGCGCAGTGGGCACCCCGTCAAACCAGCGCACCGGCCCCATCGGCTCTTATGCGCGCGGCTGCATGGCAGGCGCGGTGCAACTGCCCGAATCCGGCCCGACATGGCAAGCCATGCGGCTGTCGCGCAACCGCCATTACGGCGACCCAAGCCTTGTCAGCTTTATCCAGCGGCTTGGGCAATCGGCCACTGAAATTGGCTGGAACGGCATTTATGTTGGCGATATGAGCCAACCACGCGGTGGGCCGATGAATGGTGGGCACCGGAGCCACCAAATCGGGCTGGATGTGGATATTTGGCTGCTGCCCCCCGCGCGCCTAAACCTGAGCGCACGGCAGCGGGAGAATATCTCCTCGCTTAATGTGCGCTCAAACGACCAGCGCTCGGTGAATGGGAACTGGTTGCCCGAACATATGGCGCTGCTGCGGGCCGCTGCCAAAGACCCTGCCGTGGCCCGCATATTTGTGGCCGGCGCCATAAAAATGAAAATGTGCGCTGATGCCCCGAGAGGGGACCGCGCATGGCTGCGTAAAATCCGCCCGTGGTGGGGGCATAATACCCATTTTCATGTGCGGCTGAATTGCCCAAGAGGCGCGCGAAATTGTGAGGAGCAAGCCGCCATTCCGCGCGGCGATGGCTGCGCTGATGCCGAATGGTGGGTAACAGACGCGCTTGCGCCGCCGCCTCCACCGGACCCAAACGCACCGCCACCAACCCCTAGGGTCGAGATCACCTTGGCCACTCTGCCAAGCCAATGCACAGGCGTGTTGCAATCGCAATGAAACGGCTCGCTCTTATCCTGTGCGGGTCGCTGTGGCTTTTGCCCGCCATGGCCGCGCCAAGCCTGCGGCTGGATAGCCGCATAGTGATGCAGCTTGACGACCCGCGTTTTGGCGGCTTTTCCTCGTTGGAAGTGGCGGCAGACGGGTTGTCCTTTATGGCGACCTCTGATCGTGGCACCTTGTTGGAGGGCGATATTCTGCGGGAAGAAGGCCGGATGACGGGTGTGGATAACCTGCGCTTGCGAAATATTCAGGATACCAAAGGCCGGCCCGTAACCCGCTATAATATTGATGCCGAAGGGTTGGCGGTGAGCGCCACGGGCGAGATTTATATGTCTTTCGAGGCCAATCACCGCGTGATGGTGCAAGCAAGCCCTGAAGCCACGCCAGTATTTGTGCCCAAACACCCCGATTTCAGAGCGTTGCAAAACAATTCGGGGTTGGAGGCTCTGGCAATAGATGAGGCGGGGGTGCTTTATGCCATCCCCGAACGCTCGGGCGGGCTGGAAGTGCCGTTTCCGGTCTATCGGTTTAACGGAGAGGCGTGGCGCAAGGATTGGTCGCTACCCCGCAGCAATGATTTTTTGGTGGCAGGTGCTGATATTTTTGCAGGGCAGCTTTACGTGCTGGAGCGAAAACTGGAGGGCATCTGGGGCTTTTCCAGCCGCATCCGGCGGTTCGAAATCGGGGCAGAAACAGGCGAGACCTTGCTGGTTAGCGCGGCGGGGCAATTTGATAACCTCGAGGGCATCGCGCTCTGGAAGCCCACAGATGGGGCAACGCGTATTATGCTGATAGCGGATGATAACTTCTTGTTTTTGCAGAAAAACGAACTGGTAGAGATGGTGCTGGAAGAGTAGCTATTCCGCCGGCATTTGCAATATTTCTTCGCGGTTACGTTTGCGAATCCGCACCGAGTCAGTGGAGATCGCCACCACTGTCCAGCCTGAAAAGCTCTGCCCGAGTTGCACCCGAATATTGCGCCCGCCCGAAAGCCGGATCAGGGCGGTTCGGTTATCCGCCGTGCCAAAAATGCCAAGTAAATTGGTTTTTCGTAGGTTAATTGCGTTTTCAATCGTGGCCGCGCGGGCAACGGAGGCCGAGGTCGGCAGGTTTACCGTTTGCGGGTCCGATGGCACCGGCGGTGCCGTGGCGCGCGGGCGGCTGGTGGTAATTTCAATAATGCGCGCGACATTTGTAGCAAAGCTTTCTGTCCGGTGAAGGGCGCGAAAAGCAGTGATCGGTGCCGCGCTAGAGATCATCGGGTCAATCGGCGCGGGCAACGTGGCGATCACTTGCGGGCGGCGGCGCGGGCGCAGGGCGTTGGCCTCTGCGGTGGCAGGATCGACCGCAGAAACGGGCTGCACCAAGGGCGGAATTTCAGCGCCCGAGCGCAGGCGCGGCAGCAGCGATGGCTGGCCTTCAAGCAGGGCGAAAAGCGTATCGGGGTCGGCAGGCGCGGCGGCAGCGACAGCGGCATCAACCGCCGCCGAGAGGCTGGCGGACACCGCTTCAATCGCAGCTTCAGCGGTGTTTTCCGCAATGGCTGTTTCGTTTGCCACGGGTGGCTCTACGCTGGCCTCTGGCGCGGTGGTGTTTTCCTCTGGCGGGGTCACAACCTCAGGCGCGGGCCGCGAAAGCGGGCGAATATCAGGGGTGCCATTTACGAGGATAAACGGCAAGCGATCTTCTGGCGGGATGATAACGGGCGGCGCGGGGCGCAGCGGCGGGACGATATCTGGCGCGCCGGAAATGACTATAAACAGGGGTGCAGGGCCGGTTTGGGGGATGGCCTCAACCACTTGCACCTCGGACACCTGCACATCCAGCACTTGCAGTTCGGGCGGCGGGGCCACTTGCGCGGGAATGGCACGGCCTGAGCGCAAGCGAGGCAAAATCGGCGGCTGGCCGGATTTAACCGATACAACTTTGGATTCGGCCAATAAAAGCGGCCGCGCAAGTTGAGAAAGCTGCGCGATGCTCAGGCCGGATCGGCTGGAGAAGGCGGCCAGCGCTTCGGGCGAAAGGCGGGTGGCCATGGCGGGCAATGGCTCTAGGTAAAACGCGGTGTTGGCCACGGTGAGCGGGCGGGGCGGGGCGCTAAAACTGGCCATCGCACTTGGTGCCGGTGGTGGTGTATCTGCCTCAGGGGTCACCAGCGCCGACACCCGGTCTTGCAGGCTAAACAGCCCGATCGAGGGTAGGGCGTCCGGGGCGCTGGCCGCGGGCAGGGCTGCAAGCGTGGCGGGCCAGTTAACATTAACAGCCGAGGCCAAATGGAGGAATTCGGGGGTCGTTTCCGCTGCGGGTGCGGTCGGGCTCGGGATTTGCTCCAACGCCTCAGCCGTGAGTTGGCGCGGTGGCAGATATGGCTGGGTGGCCGAGGCTGAGGCGGTGGTCATGGCGGCAAACTGTGGAAACACTGGCGCGGGTGTGGGCGAGGCAGATGCAAACGGCGAATTGGCGCGGTCAATGCCAGGGTTGGGCTGCTGAAACGGCGCAAAATCGGCGGCTTTGGGCGGGATTTCCCAAAGGTTTAAGGGATCAAGCGTAATAAA
>JAJRRX010000056.1 GCA_024279075.1 Alphaproteobacteria bacterium
CACGCTCCAGCGCAAAAATGCGGCCCCGCGCCAAAGGCGATGTGCTTGGAAGCGTCGCGGGTGATGTCAAAAACTTCGGGGTTCTCAAAGTATTTTTCGTCATGGTTGGCGGAGTTGAACATGAAGAAAATGTCGTCGCCGGTTTTAAAATCAATCCCGTTAAAGCTGACAGGGGCCGCTATCCGGCGGGGTGTCATGCCGATGGGGGCCATCCAGCGCACATATTCTTCCATCACCTGCTGCCAAGCCACGGCACCCGAGAGCGCCATCTCAAGCTGCTCAGGGTGGCTCAGCAAAGCCCAGATGATGCCCGCAATCACATCGCGCGGCTCGTTTTGCCCGCCCGATATCGCCAGCTTGATATTGGCCCGCACCTGCGCTTCGGGCAGGCCTGCCGCCACCATGGCGGCGCACATATCATAGCCATCGGTGCCCGTTTCCAGAAGGCCGGTAATGGCCGCGTCAATGCGGGCGGTGGCGCGGTGGCAGGCGGCTTCCACCGCTTTATCGCCCCCGTAATTGGAAATCCCGTCGATCATCGCCTGAGACACCGCATCCATCTCCTGCCAGCTCAGGCTCTCCAATCCGGTGATCACCCGCAGGGCCTCGCCCGAGAGCCGCATGGCGTAGATCTCGAACAGGTTGCCTTCGCCCAATGGCGTGATCTCGTCGAGTATTTCATCGGCGGAAGCGGCAAATTTGGCTGACCAGTGATCCCGCGCCGTCTTGGGCGATACCGTCGGAAATATCGCCTTCCTTTCCTTGGCGTGGGCCGCGCCGCCCTTGCGCATCATGTTTTCGCCCATCAGCACCGTCATCAGCCCGCCGGGCTGCTCGGAGGAAAAATGCGTGGTGTCCGGTTCGGCTTTTTTGATATCATCAAGGCGGGTGAACAGGGTGCGGTTCAGCTCGGGCACAAAGGCAATCGGGGCTTCGGTGCGCATGGTTTTGAGTTGCGGGTAGGGGTTTTCCTGAAACGCCTTCAGGTCAATATTGAAAACGGGAGCTGTGCTCATGGTTTTGTCTCCTTGCTCATCGCCCCAGCGCCTTCATGCCGCGCTCGATGCCGTCAAGCGTCATCGGCACCATGCGGTCCTCGAAAATTTCGCGGATCATGCCGATGGAATGAGTGTAGGGCCACTCATCTTCCGGCACGGGGTTTATCCAAATATGGTCCGGCCACTGTGCCCGCGCGCGCTGCAACCATGTGCCGCCCGCTTCCTTGTTATAATGCTCGTTTGCGCCGCCGATATAGGCCACCTCGTAGGGCGACATCGAGGCATCGCCGACAAAAATGCATTTGTAATCAGAGCCATAGGTGTGCAGCACATCCCACGTCGGCATCTGCTCGTTCCAGCGGCGGGCATTGTCCTTCCACACGCCTTCATAGAGGCAATTATGGAAGTAGAAATATTCCATATGCTTGAATTCAGCGCGGGCGGCGGAGAACAGCTCCTCGACCATGGCGATATGGTCATCCATCGAGCCGCCCACGTCCAGAAACAGCAAAACCTTCACGGCATTGCGGCGCTCGGGGCGGGTTTTTACATCTAGGTAACCGTGCTCGGCGGTGGCCTGAATGGTGCCGTCGAGGTCCAGCTCGTCATCCGCCCCCTGCCGCGCCCAGCTGCGCAGGCGCTTGAGGGCCATTTTGATGTTGCGGGTGCCAAGTTCGACGCTATCATCAAGGTTCTTGAACTCGCGCTTATCCCATACCTTCACCGCGCGGCGATGGCGGCTTTCATGCTGGCCAATGCGAATGCCCTCGGGATTGTAGCCATAAGCGCCAAACGGAGATGTGCCAGCCGTGCCAATCCATTTACTGCCGCCTTGGTGCCGCTTTTCTTGCTCCTTGAGTCGCTGCTTTAGCGTCTCCATCAGGGCTTCAAAGCCGCCTAGGCTCTCGATCTTTGCCATCTCCTCGGCGCTCATGGATTTTTCGGCCATCTTGCGCAACCACTCTTCCGGTATCTCCACCTTTTCCATAATCTCGACCAGCGTCGCGGCCTCAACCCCGTCAAAGGTTTGCGCAAAGGCCACGTCAAAACGGTCCAAAAACCGCTCGTCTTTCACCATGGTCAGGCGCGCGAGATAGTAAAACGCCTCCACGTCATAGATCACCGTTTGCGCCTTTAGCGCCTCCAGAAAACTCAAAAATTCGCGCAGGGATACAGGTATCTCCGCCGCGCGCAGGTTTTCAAAGAAACGCAGGAACATTTACAAAGTGTTCCCGTAAATCACCAGGGCGATCAGGGTCAGCACCATGCCGATCATGCCAAATACAACACCATATTGCACTTTGTCCGGCATATTACCGCCTTTTTTACCGGCGGTGACCCAGCCCAGCGAGAACCCGAGAATGAAGGCGATGAGGTATGGCATGGTTTTTCCTAATTTTGTACGGGCACAAGCCCTTCGATTTGCGCTTGCGCCGAGGCGATTTGCGCGGCGTTATTCCCAAAGGCATAGCGCGCTTGGGCAAGGCTATCAACCCGCGCCGCCTCAGCCGCGCGGTTTTGCCCAAGCTGGGCAAAGGCCAGGGCCCGCAGCCCTTGAATGCCAGCCTGCAATACCGGATCCCTAAAGCGCTTGGCGGTGGCAAGGGCGGGGGTGGTGAAAGTGATAACGGCGTTATATTCCCCCACTTTTAAGGCCACCGCAGCCACATGCATGGCGGCCAAGGCGGTGCGCAAATTGCCTTGCCCTAGCTGGTTAAGATTGAGCTGATAGGCCTCCTGAAAGGCAGGCGCGGCCAAGCTGGGTTGGTCTTGCAGGGTCAGTCGCCCATAGATCAGCAGGGAATGCGCCAAGCGGTGGCCGCCCAAACGCCGAGCGCGCAGGACTGCTTTTTGCGCCGCATCCAAGCGGGCAGGGCGCGGGTTGGCTCCGTTCATTGCGGTTTCGATCAGCGCTTTCCAGCGGGCATCGGCGCGGGGCGGGCTGCCGGTTTGCTGCCCTGCCGGATTAAGCCGTGCCAGCAAGGCAGGCAGTGCAGCCCGCACGGCGGCTGGCCCCATGCCCGATTGCAGCTCGGGGCTATAAAGCAGGCGCAGGATCAGGTGGTCATAATTGGTGAGGGTGTTAAAGACGTTATCATCATTAAACACAGTGTCAGATACACGATATTGGTCATTCACCGGCCCTAAAGCCTGCGCGATCTCCTCATTCAGGCAGGCGCGCACAATGTAGGGCGAGGCAGAATCCGGAATAAGCACCACCGCGCGGTTCAGGCCTTTTTGCCGCGACCAGCGTGGAAACTGCCGCCGCTGCACCTCGGCAAAGCTGCGCACGCCGGGCACCACAACGCAAGCCGCTGTTGGGTAGATTTGCTTAAGCGCTGCCGCTGGCACCTGTAAAATGCGGATATTTGCGGCGCTATCTGTTAGCGCGATATCAATACCAGCGCGCTGCCGCATGCCCGTAAGCACCCCCTGTAGATCGCCGCGATAGGCCCCAAGCGCAGCATCGAGTGACACCCGCACCGGCCCTTCATAGCGCAGCAAGCGCGGTATGCGCACGCCGCCTTCAGTTGCAAACAGGTAGGCGGTAAATTCGTCTGCTATGGCGATATTGGAGCGCGCAACCCCGCTGCCTGTGGGCGCGTTCGCAGGTGCATTCACGCAGCCCGCCAAAAGGGCGGCCGTGCCTAGGGCCAAAATTCTCGAAATCATCTTGTGCTCCGCCTGTTTTTTTCGAGTATAGAAGCCCGAATGTTAAATGGGAAGCCGTAGGGTGCGTGGTCCTCCACGCACCGCATGTGGTGGGTTAAAACCCACCCTACAGGCGCCACGCCATCCGCACATCCGGTTCCCGCTCCTCATTCTCCTGCCCGTCTGTCAGCTCGCATTCCTCAAATCCATGTGCCAAATAGAATGCCCTTGCGGACGTATTGCGCTGAAAGGTCCAAAGTTGAAGGCTTGTGCTTGCCACTTGCGCGGCTTTCAGAAGCCGCTCGCCAATGCCCTTTCGCCAGTGCTTGGGGCTTACATAAAGATGGTTCAGCCAATTCTGCTTATAGGCCAAAAAGCCCTGTATCTCTTCGCCGTCTCGCGCCACCAAAAGCACATCTTGCTTGAACACGATGTTTTCAAAGAACCATAGGTCTTCCTCGGGCGTGTGGATGTCTGGCAGCCACGGCATTGCCGCCTGCCGCGCGCTGCGGTGGATGCGGGCGATGGCCGTTAGGTCAGGCTCGGTCGCTGCCATAATATCGAATTTAACGGTCACCGCTGGTATTTGATGAAGGGCGTCAAACTGCCCACGCGGTCATATAGCCGCCGCCCGTTTTCGTTAAAATCCTGCGTCAGCCAATAAACCGTCGGGCAGCCCGCCGCATCTGCCGCCGCATAAATCGCCTCGATCAAGGCGCGCCCTGCGCCGGTGCCGCGCGCGGCCTCGCTCACATAAAGGTCCTGCAAATAAACCACCGGCTCGACCTTCCAGCCGTGGCGGTGGAAGAGGTAGTGGGTGAGGCCGATCAGCGCGCCGTCTTTCTCGGCCACCAGCCCGTGGAATTCGTGCTCGCTGCCTGCAAGCATCCGGTTGAAGGCGATGTCATACATCTCGGGGGGCAGCTCGGTTTCGTAATAATCGAGGTAGCCCTTCCACAGGGTGCCCCATGCCTCGCGATCTCTTGGTTCTAAGGCCCTGATCTTCACCGCTGCCCCCTAGCCATAAAAGCAAGCCGCTCAAACAGGTGAACGTCTTGCTCGTTTTTCAATAGTGCGCCGTGGAGCTTGGGCAGGGCGTCCTTTGTGTCGCCGCGCAGGTCCTCCGGCGTCAGGTCCTCGGCCAGCAGCAGCTTCAGCCAATCCAGCACCTCGGAGGTGCTCGGCTTTTTCTTTAGCCCGGGCGTTTCGCGCAGGGTGTAGAATTGCGTCAGCGCCGCCTCCACCAGCTCTTGCTTGATGTTAGGGAAATGCACATCCACGATCTTGGCCATGGTTTCCGCATCTGGAAAGCGGATGTAGTGGAAAAAGCAGCGGCGCAGAAAGGCGTCTGGCAATTCCTTTTCGTTATTCGAGGTAATAATCACTACGGGGCGAAGCTTCGCCTTAATCAGCTCGCCAGTTTCATAGACATGAAACTCCATCCGGTCGAGCTCCTGCAACAGGTCATTGGGGAACTCGATGTCGGCTTTGTCAATTTCATCTATCAACAGAAGCACCCGCTCCTCGGCCTGAAAAGCCTGCCAAAGCTTGCCGGGCTTGATGTAATTTTTTACATCATTGACCTTGGGGTCACCCAATTGGCTATCGCGCAAGCGGCTCACGGCGTCATACTCATAAAGCCCTTGCTGCGCCTTGGTCGTGGATTTTATGTTCCATTCAATCATTGGCAAGCCGAGCGCCTCGGCCACCTGCCGCGCGAGTTCTGTTTTGCCGGTGCCGGGTTCGCCCTTAACCAAAAGGGGCCGTTCTAAAGCAATAGAGGCATTTACCGCCACGCTTAAGTCATCTGTCGCTACGTAAGTTTTGGTGCCTTCAAATCTCATTTTTCGCCCCTTGGCTACTGCCGGAATCGGCATATTCACGCTTTGCACAAATATTTCACATAAACTTGCGTGACAAGCTAGTGACATTTCCGACAAATGGGGCTATTTGGTCGCACAGGAGCTGCGAATATCGCACAATACTTGAGTCAGGAGCTTCTCGATGAAAGCTGAAACAATTCTCGACACCGACTATAAACCGGCTGACGATGAGCCGTTTATGAATGACCGCCAG
>JAJRRX010000057.1 GCA_024279075.1 Alphaproteobacteria bacterium
CCGCGTGAGCATATCCACAAACAAGCCCGAAAGCGGCAGGTTGGACCATTCGGCATTAGCCGTAACATGAAACAGCACCATCCGGCCTTGCCCGAGGCGCGCGGAGGTCACCAGCGGTGTGCCATCTTCCAGCGCCGCCATCACTTTGCCCGCAAGGTCCGGCCCCGGTTGGGCCAGCACTTGCGCTGAAATCTCGACCTCCTCAGGGGTGGTCAGCCCCGCAAATGGGCTGTCGGCAGCGAAGGGGCGCAGGCGTTTGGGGGTGGCCCATGTCATCGCGCCGCCAAGCTGGCGGCCACCGGCGCGCAGGCGCACGGGCAAGAGCGGGTCAGTGATTGTGAGGTCTTTGGAAGCAGCGGCAAGGCGGGGGCCTGCAAAGCGCAGGAGCGTGCCGCCCTCCTCTACCCATGTCATCACACGGTCGGTTTCGGCCTCTGAAAGTGCCGCCACATCGGCGAGAATAAGCACATCCGGTACGGCCAGTAAAAGCTCGTCCAATGTGCCTCGGATAACCTGCGAAGACGGCTCCAGCGCCTTTTTCAGGTAAAACAGAGGGTCCACCAACTGGGGGCCTTCTTGGCTATCGCGCGGGGTATAAAGCGCGACTTTTCGGCGGATTAACCCGCTATCGGCCAGCACCACACCGCCCGCAGAAACGCCCTCGGCAAGGGCAATGCGCTTGATGCGGTTGCGCAGCTCAAAAGGCATGTCAAAGGGCGCCGTCGCATCGGCCGCGCCCACTTTAAAGCTGGCTTCGGTGCGCCAAAGCACTTGCTCAATGCCATCGGGCGAAGGGCCAATGGCAATAAGCGGCACGGTTTGGGCAGATGTGGTATCCACGCGGTGCACAGGGGCCACGAGCAGCTCGGCCTCGATACGCGCGGGTAGGAGGGATAGCGCAGGCGCAAGGCCGGTGATGAGCGTAAGCTGGCCTTGCTCGGTAAGGGCATCCGCAAGGGATTCTCCGTTGCCGATGCCGTCCGAAAGCCAGATGGTTTCAAATGGCTCTTGTGGGTTTTCCGCTAGCCAGTTCGCAAAAACCGCGCGGTCGGGCGCTATGGGCGCGGGGATGAGAGATTGCACAATCGGGGCAAGGTCTTGCGCGGCGGTAAAGCCAAGGTCGCCCTCGGCGGGCAAGGGGTTGGTGAGCAGGCGCAGGGCCACCGGGCGGTCAGCGGTGGCGAGAATTTCCTCAACTTTGGTCAGGCGCAAACGCCAATCAGGCGCCGAGGCCCAGCCACCATCAAGCAGCACCAACAAGCGGCCAGAGCCAGCGGTTTGAACGCGCGGGTTAAGCACCGGCTCGGCAAAGGCGATGATGGCAGCGGCGAGGGCGGTGAGGCGGAGCAGCAGGAGCCACCAAGGGGTATGGTCGGGTGTGCTTTCGGGGTCTTGCAGGCCCAAAAGCAGGCGCACACCGGGGAAGCGGCGGCGCGAGGGCGCGGGCGGCACGGCGCGCAGGAGCCACCAGAGGAGCGGCAGGGCAAGCAGGCCGAGCAGGATGTAGGGGTTCAGAAATCCGATCACCTCTTAACCCCCAACGCATTGAAAAGCCACAGTAATGCGGCTTGCGGGTTATCACCTGTCGAGTGCCGGAGGTAGTGCCAGCCCGCGCGGTGCGCCCAGTCTTTCAGCATGGCCGAGCGTTCATCTAGCCGCTCTTGGTAAGCTTCTTTAAGAGCTTTCGCACGGCGGGTTTCAAAATCGATCGCGCCACCCATGCTTTCAAAAATAATGCGGCCATCGTAGGGGAAGGCCTCCTCGGAGGGGTCGAGAATATGGATCAACGCGCCGTCATTGCCCGCTTCGGCATGGGTGTGCAGGGCGGGGAAGATGTCCTATTCTTTGCCCATAAAATCAGAGAAAAACAGCCGGTGGCCCCCGCGCGCACCGTGCGGGGCAGGTAGGATGCCGTAGTCATTTACGTTTTTCAGCCCCGCCAGTGCTACAGCCATTTGGTGCAGTTTGGCTTGGCCAAACCCGGGGCGGGCGGCCGCCGTTGCCAGCAGGCTCACGCGTTCG
>JAJRRX010000058.1 GCA_024279075.1 Alphaproteobacteria bacterium
CCGCCATTACCATTGGCGACCAAATGGTCGAGCAGCTGCTGATTCACACCGATATGAACAAAAAACGGGCCAAGGAATGGTCAATCGAGATGCTGGACCGCGTTGGCATTTCAGACCCCGCCACCCGCTTCAAGCAATATGCGTTTGAGCTTTCCGGCGGCATGCGTCAGCGCGCCATGATCGCGATGGCGCTGTCCACTAAGCCCAAACTGCTGATCGCCGACGAGCCAACCACCGCGCTCGACGTAACCATTCAGGCACAGGTGATCGACCTGATGAAAGACCTCGTGAAAGAGTTTGGCATGGGGATTGTATTTATCACCCATGATCTAGGCGTTATCGCGCAAACCGCTGATAAGGTTGCGGTTATGTATTTAGGCAGGCTGGTAGAGCAAGGCCCCGTGCGCGAGGTTTTGCGCAACCCCTCCCACCCCTATACCAAGGGCCTCATCGCCGCGCTGCCCAATCTTGATGATCTGGATACCCCGCTTACGCCCATTCCCGGCGATATCCCCTCGCCGCTAGAGCGGCCGTCTGGCTGTGTGTTTCATACGCGGTGCTCGGCCAATTTAGGCTCGCGCTGCTCTACCGAGGTTCCAAAATTTTATCAAGTGATCGAGGGCCACAATGTCGCCTGCCATTTGTTTGACACGGAGGGCGCAAAATGAGCGATGATATCCTGATAAAAGCCCGTGATCTTTCTGTGCATTACCAGCTATCCGGCGGCGCGCTGTTTGACCCCAAGCCGGTGGTGAAAGCCGTAGAAGGGGTGAATCTCGACATCGCCAAAGGCAGCTTTTTTGGCTTGGTGGGAGAAAGTGGCTCGGGCAAAACCACCCTTGGCCGCGCCTGCCTAAAGGCGGCGCCTATCACCCGTGGCACCGTCACCTATTCCGACGAAGAGGTGGAATTCGAGCTTACAAAAATCGGCAAACCCGAGCTAAAAGAATACCGCAGGCGCGCGCAGCTAATCTTCCAAGCCCCCTCCGCCGCGCTGAGCCCGCGCATGCCCGTGCGCGATATTATCGCCGAACCGCTAGAGGTTATGGGGCTTACCTCCTCACGCGAGGAAACCGACGAGCGGGTGCGCGAAATTGCTGCCAAATGTCGGCTTAACCTTGAGCATTTGCGGCGCTTTCCGCACGCGTTTTCCGGCGGTCAGCGCCAGCGCATTTCCATTGCGCGCGCGCTGGTTTCCCGCCCGCATTTTGTGGTAGCCGATGAAAGCGTGGCGGCGCTCGATGTGTCCATTCAGGCCGATGTGCTGAACCTGCTCAAGGAAATCCAGCAGGAAATGGGGCTAACCTTCCTGTTTATCAGCCACGACCTCAGCGTGGTGGCCCATGTGTGTGATCATGTAGCGGTGATGTATCTTGGCCGTTTGGTGGAATCTGCGCCAACCCGTGATCTGTTTTTCAAACCCCGCCACCCCTATACCAAAGCCCTGCTCTCTGCCATTCCCTCGCTGGATCCAGATGACCACGGCTCAGCGCAAAAGCTGGAGGGCGAAATCCCTTCGCCAACCAACCCGCCGCCGGGCTGCAAGTTTCAAACCCGCTGTGCGTTTGCGGTGGAGCATTGCCGGAAAGTCGAGCCAAAACTGGAGCATTCCAGCACCGGACACGAGGTGGCATGCCACCGCTGGCAAGAGCTGATGGATTAGAATCGTTGGATGGTGGGGTTAAACCCCACCCTACGGCGTATAGTTCAACACACCGTTTGCGGTGATTTTCACATCGGCAATTGTGCGGTCTGAATGGCGCATACGGTGGTTAAGCAATTTTCGGGTCAGGCGCAAAAGCGTGCTGGCATGGGCGGGGTCTTCTGCCAAATTGTGCTGCTCGCTTGGGTCTGCTTCCAAGTCAAACAGCAGCGGCGCCAGCCCGCCGTTAAAGTGCACAAGCTTAAAACGATGCTCGCGCAGAATGGCCAAATTGGCCTCGTGCTGCGAAACGCCGGTGGCTTTTTGCCATGCGGTGGTCACGTGCGGCTCGCTAAATTCCAGCTCCAAATGCACAGAATCCCGCCAGTTTTTCGACGGGTTCCCCTCCAGAAACGGCTTAAGTGAAACCCCGTCCATCCCCGTTGGCACGCGCCGGCCAACAAGGTCCAGCACAGTCGGGGTTACATCCACGGACTCGGTAAAAGCCTCAACCATGCTGCCATGCTGGGCGCTGTTTTGTGGGTCTCGAATGATAAGCGGAATATGGTAAGCGCCCTCATAGGGGTTTTGTTTGCCCCAAAGGTGATGCTCCCCCAAGCTTTCGCCGTGGTCGGCAAAAAACACGATCAACGTGTCATCATATTGGCCGCTTTCCTTCAGAAAATCAATAATCCGCCCGATATGCGCATCCACTTCGGTGGCCAGCCCAAGGTAAAGTGCGCGCAGGGTTTGCACATCGGTATCATCGCGGCTATCCACCTTGCAGCCCCGCACAATCGCCTCCATGCGTGGGGATTGAAGCGCGCCAACCATAAACGGATGCACCTTGGCTTGTGTCTCGGGCGAGCCTAAACGGGCCGGAAGCGGCAGCGCGGCGGGGTCATACATGGTGTTATAAGGGGCGGGGGCCACCAGCGGCGGGTGGGGGCGAATATAGGTCGCCACCGCAAACCAGTTTTGTTCGGTGCGCACTGAAAGATCG
>JAJRRX010000059.1 GCA_024279075.1 Alphaproteobacteria bacterium
ACGGCGGAATTTGGCATCCCGGCTGACCGCGTGTTTGGCTTTGCGGACTGGGTTGGCGGGCGCTATTCCATGTGGGGGCCAATAGGCCTGCCGATTATGCTGGCCGTAGGGCCGCAACGCTTTGGCGAGTTCCTTGATGGCGGCTATGCGATGGACCAGCATTTCAAGCAAGCGCCGCTGGCTGAAAATATGCCGGTGCTGCTGGCGCTCACCGGTATCTGGCACCGCAATATTTGTGATTACCCGACCCGCGCCGTGCTGCCTTATGATCAGCGCCTTTCGCGCCTGCCAGCTTACCTGCAACAGCTCGATATGGAGAGCAACGGTAAGTGCGTGACGCTGGATGGCATGCCCGTAAGCCAGCCCACGGGGCCGGTGGTGTGGGGCCAAGCAGGCACCAACGGGCAGCATGCTTTTTACCAGCTTTTGCACCAAGGCACTAATGTGGTGCCGTGCGAATTTATGGTGGCGGCGGAGGGGTTTGAGCCTTCGCTCAAGCACCATCATGAACTGCTCAAAGCCAACTGTTTGGCGCAATCCGAGGCCCTGATGCGCGGGCGGGTGAGCCGCAATATGCGCCCCTGCCGCGAGTTTCCGGGCAACCGGCCTTCTACCACCTTGGCCTACCAGCAGCTTACGCCGTTTACGCTGGGCCAGATCATCGCGCTCTATGAACACCGTGTGTTTGTGGAAGGGGTGATTTGGGGGATCAACAGCTTTGACCAATGGGGCGTGGAGCTGGGCAAAGAAATGGCGACCGAGCTGGTGCCACTAGTGCAAGGTGGCGATGCCAGCGCTAAAGATGGCTCCACACAAGGGTTGCTTCGGGCGCTGGATATTGGATAGCTTTTGTTATGCGCCACCAGATGGGCCGCTAGATGTGGTGCATCAGGACAGCGACCTTTTGCTGCTGAACAAACCCACTGGCCTGCTCTCCGTGCCCGGCAAAGCGCTTGAACATTCCGATTGCCTAGAAGCCCGCGCCAAGGCGGCTTTCCCCGAGGCCTTGCTGGTGCATCGGTTGGATATGGATACCTCGGGCCTGATGATATTTGCCATGAATAAAGCTGCCCAACGGCACCTTGGCTTGCAGTTCGAGCGCCGCCATGTGGCAAAAACCTATGAGGCGCTGGTTTGGGGGCAGCCCGAGGATACGGGCGAGATCGACCTGCCGCTGATGGTGGACTGGCCCAACAGGCCTTTGCAAATGGTGGACCACGCGCACGGCAAAAAGGCCCATACAGCTTGGGAGGTTATCGCCCGTGAGCCCCCCCATGCGCGGGTGCGCCTAACGCCGACCACAGGCCGGAGCCATCAGCTTCGGGTGCATATGCTGGCCCTCGGCCACCCTATTTTAGGCGACCGTTTTTATGCCAACGGTGAGGCGCTGAGCGCTGCGACTCGGCTGTGTTTGCATGCACTTAGCCTTGAGGTATTTCACCCAAGCGGCGGCGCGCGTGTGGCTTTCCACGCGCCTTGCCCGTTCTAGTTGGCGGCAACTGCCAGCGGCACCCGCGCCAGCACGGTTTCGGATTGCCCCGATACATAACGCAGTTCGTAATTGCCCCCCGCTGGCGCGGTAAAGCTGGCGGGGGAGCCGCGCTGGGTATAGGCATAGCTGATATATTCGCCATCCGCCGAGCCGATCACGGCAATGGAAAGGTAATCCCGCGCGTTATCCGGCCCGAGCCACTCAACCGTGAAGGGATTGCCTGCCAGCACCAAGCCTTGCGGCTCCATCAGGATGGTGGGGGCGATGAGGGTGAGCGGGATGCGGGCCAGGGTGGCCTCGGATTGGCCGGAGACATAGCGGATCTCGTAACTGCCCGCCACGTCGGGGGATTTCACCTCAAGGTTGGTGCCATCACGGGTGTAGGCATAGCCGTTATAAGCTCCTTCTGCAGCATCAGGCGCAACAATGGTTACGTAATCACGCGCGGCATTTGGGCCTTTCCATGTGATGGAAATATTGGCCCCTGCAATGGCAGTGGGCGTCGCCTCCAAAGACACTTGAACCGCGTTAAGCGTGATCAGCCGCGTGGCCAGCGTGGCCTCGGATTGGCCCGAAACATAGCGCAGCTCAAAGGTGCCAGCGGTATCAAACGCGGTGATGGTGGCGGGGCTGCCGGCGCTGGTATAGGCGTAGCTGTTATATGTGCCGGCATCGGCCCCGGTTTCAACAATGGTTATGTAGTCCTTTTCATTGTTGGGGCCTTGCCATTCCACCGTGATTACCCCGCCCGCATTGGCGGTTTCGGGGGCTGAAAGTGATGCGGTATTGGCGGTAAGGGTGAGAGGCGCGCGCGCCAAGGTGGCGTTAGATTGGCCGGACACATAGCGGATTTCATAAACCCCCGGCACATCTGGAGATTGCACCATCAATGTCGTGCCATCAACGGTATAGGCGTAATTATTATAGGTGCCTTCTCTAGCATCCGGGGCGACAATGGTCACAAAATCCCGCGCCGCGTTGGGGCCTTTCCAGGTGATGGAAATAGGGCTGCCAGCGCTTGCGGTTTGCACCGCGTCAAGGCTAACGGCCACCTCTTCCAAGGTGATCAGCCGCCGCGCCAGCACGGCGTTGGACTGGCCAGACACATAGCGGATTTCATAGGTGCCAGCCGCATCAAAAGCGGTGATGCTGGCGGGGCTGCCCTCTGAGGTGTAAGCATAGCTGCTATAAGCGGCATCAGGCGCACCAAGCTCAACAATCGTAATAAAATCGCGCGGATTATTTGGCCCGACCCAGCGCACCGAAAGCACAGCGCCGATATTGGCGGTATCGACCGTGCCAAGCGAGACGGTTGGCTCTGTCAGCGTGATAGGTTGCATGGCCAGAATGCTGGTGGAATTGGCCGATACATACCGGATTTCAAACGCACCAACAGTGTCGGGGGCGTTCAGCGTTACTGGCGAGCCTTCTTCGACATAGGCATAGTCGTTATACTCTCCAACCCGCGCACCCACAGGTACGATGGTGACAAAATCGCGGGCCGCACCCGGGCCTTCCCATGCGATTTGCACGGGGGTGCCGGCAATGGCGGTTTCAGGGCCGGACAGGCTAACCTTTTGCACTACGGTTATGGCCGCGCGGGAAAGCTCCTCGCTGTCGCCATCAACATAGATCACCGCATATTGCCCGATTTGTGCAGGCGCGGTGAAAGAGATGGGGGGGCCAGTGGTGGCATCCACTTGGGCAAAAACCTCGCCATTGTCAGAGATCAGGTGGATCTGGTCACCTTGGCGGGCGGTGGCCTGCCATGTGACCTCAAAAATCGTGTTGGTTTCGACCTCAAACGGGGCGGTTAAAACTACGGAAAACGGCGGCGGAGGCGTTGGCGCGGGGGCTTCTACCATCATCGTGGTCAGCGCTGCGGTCAGCTCTTCGGTGGACTCCGCCGTTAGGTAAAGCCCGCCGGTTTGGTCGGCAAGGCAGCTAAGCTGGCTTTGGTCTTCAATGCCCGCGACATCAAACCCGACCACATGGGCGGTAAAATCCACCCCGCCACGGGCGAGCTCGGCGGCCAGCGCGCAGGGGTCTGCATTGCAGCTTTCTAGCCCGTCAGAGACAAGGATAATCCGGCTTGGGCGGTCACGATAATTCAGCACTTCGGCGGCTTGGCGCACGGCTTCGGTGAGCGGGGTGCGGCCGCGGGGTGTTAGGCCATTTACGGCAGCGGAAAATGTGGCGGCGTTAAGCGGGGCCACGGGCAGCACCAGCTCGATATCTTGGCAATTTGCCTTTTCGCGGTGGCCATAGGCAACCAAGCCAAAATTGGTGTTTGGGTCAATATCGCCCACAAGGTTAGCGATCACTTCTCGTGCGATTTCGATTTTGGAAACACCATCAATTTGCCCCCACATCGAGTTGGAAACATCCAACACCACAATGGTATCGGGGCTGGTTTGCGCGTGTAGGGAAAAGGGGGCGAAAAGGGAAAGAAGAGTGGTCAGAAAAGCGGCTTTAAACATAAATATGGCTCCAAATGTTACGTAACAATACGAGAGCCTTAACACGTATCCTACTTAAAATTGAATTATTTTTTTAGCGTTCGCGCAGAAAAGGAAGCCACCCCCGAGCCTAACTCGGGAGGGTAATTGTTGATCCCGCGCTACTGGACGCTCATGGCTTGATGGGCCAAAACCTCACCAGCGCTATTATAGTAACGCACCTCATAATCACCCACAGTGCGGGGGGCGATGAGCGTGGCAGTGCCAGCGCTATTGGCGCGAGTCACAGCCAAAGTGTTGTCGCCACCAGCAAGGGCAAGGCCAATATAATCACCGCTATCCATCGGGCCAGTGAAGCTGATTTCAATGCGGCTGCGCGGGCTTATCGTGTCAGGTGCCATAATACTGGCACCCATGCCTTCTGCCATGCCCTCAGTGGGCATATCCATCATCGAGTTCAGGTCATCCTTAAGCTCGCTACTGGTATCTGGTGTCAGGTAAAGCCCGTGGTTGAGGCTGGCCAGCGCCTCTAAGCCGGATTGGTCATCAATGCCCGAAACATCAAACCCGATCACATGCACCGTGAGGTCAAGCGCGTTTTCGCTAAGCTCGGCGGCCAGTGCTGCCGGGTTACCATCGCAACTTTCAACACCATCAGATACCAGCACTATGCGGGCAGAGCGGGTGGTGTAATTGAGCTGGTCTGCTGCTTGGCGCACTGCGGCGGTCAGGGGCGTGCGGCCTTGGGGTGTGAGGGTGTTAACCGCTTGCTTAAAGCCCGCCGGGTCTAGCTCGCCTACGGGCACGATGGTTTCAATATCACCACAATCGGCCTTGGCGCGGTGGCCATAAGCAACGAGGCCAAAGTCTATATCCTCTTGCAGGTCGGTCACGAGGTCGCCGATCACGGTGCGCGCTATCAGAATTTTGGCT
Organism: Alphaproteobacteria bacterium; assembly: GCA_024279075.1. Classification (GTDB taxonomy): domain Bacteria; phylum Pseudomonadota; class Alphaproteobacteria; order Rhodobacterales; family Rhodobacteraceae; genus UBA3077. The sequence goes on from JAJRRX010000059.1 coordinate 4,885, forward strand.
GTGCCATCAATTTGGCCCCACATCGAATTGGATACATCCAATATGATGATGGTATCTGGATATGGCATTTCCTGAGCCGTGGCTTGCGTGAAGCTAGCGGCAACAAGGCCGGCAATGGTTAATCTTTTCAACATGGTCCCGTTCTCCTATTCGGAAATTCTAGTGCTTTAGGGGTAGCGCAGCGCAGGCCAGAGGTGAAATCACGCCTATGAACGATTTGGTGAAGGAGTGAAACACTTGCCGCTGGCTTAGGGGTGGCTTACATAGGCAAGGCAATAGAGGAGCCT
>JAJRRX010000060.1 GCA_024279075.1 Alphaproteobacteria bacterium
ACCGCTGGCTTTTAGCCCGTTGGTTTCAAGCGTTTTAACCGAGGCCGCCAGCTCGCCGGGTTGGGTGAAAAGATGGCGCACAACCAGCAAAATCATACCCGCGGATTTGCCAATGATAATAGGGTCGGTTACCGCCAAAAGTGGCGGTGCGTCCATCAGGGTCATTTCAAAACGCTCATCCAATTCGGCACACATTTTGGAAAAATTAGCGTTCATCAAAAGCTCAGACGGGTTGGGCGGGTATTTGCCAGCCGGAATGAAGCTCAGGCCGCTATCGGGGTCTTTTATGATTACGTCATCCAGCGTGGCGCGCCCACTTAGCACATCGCTTAGCCCTAGGGCGGATTTGGGCAGGCCAAAATAGCGGCGCAAATAGCCACGGCGAATATCGGCATCTACCAAGCACACATTTTGCCCTGATTGTGCCATAACCGTTGCCAGATTAATGGCGAGGAAGGATTTACCCTCGCCAGGGCGCGAGCTGGTAAACAAAAGTATCTTTGATTTGGCATCCAACATGCCAAAGTGCAGGCTGGTGCGCAGGCTGCGCAGGGCCTCGATCGAAAGGTTTGTCGGCTCGGTTTTGGCCAAAATTGGTGTATCTTTGCCGCGCTTGTTGGCCCCAAAATCGCCATTACCCACTTTTTGCACGGTCCCGAATACCGAGATGTCAACGGCCTCAATATCCTCTTTACCCTCAACGCCTCGGGTAATGAAGGAGCGGATGACAACAATGCCGATGGCCACGATAAAGGCAAACACCGTAGAAATGATGACAATCAGCGGTTTTGAGGGCTTTACCGGCTTAGGAAATACCATCGGAGAATCAATAACGCGGATATTTCCTATTGTGCCGGCTTTGATCACGCTCAATTCTTGCGCGCGGCTGACGAGTTGAAGATAAATCTCGCGGTTAACCTGTAGGTCTTGTGTAAGGCGCAGCATTTCGAGTTGAGTTTCAGGCAGGTTTACTGATTGGCTACGAATATCACTTAGCTGGCTTTCAAGCTCGGCCCGATTATCTAGCAAGGTTTGATAGACGGGGTGGGCTTGCGTATAGCGCTTTTTTAGTTCTTGCTCCTGTAAAATGAGCTGGCTTAGCTGGGCTTCAAGATTTACGGTTTTTTCCAGCAATGTCTGAGTTTCAAAAGTCAGGTCTAGAGAGTCCTGTGAGAGCTTATAGGCGTTAACAGCATCTTCGGCTTCCCGCATTTTGGCTTCGGCATCGGGCAGTTGTTCTTCAATAAAAGTGAGGCTGTTATCGGCTTCGGCGGCATTGCGGGTAACGTTTTGCAAAAGATACACATCGGCGATTTCGCGCAGAATCGCATCTGCTAGGGCAGGATCTTTGTGGAGCATCGTTAACTGGATAATTGACGAGTTTTTGCCTTTTTCCGTAATGCGATAAGCTTCCCGAAGGCTGGTTAATACATCGGCAAATATGGTTTTTTTAATCACAAATTGCCGCCCGGCGGTGCCAGAAATAGCATTTATTTGCACAGCAAAACCAAGCTCGGACCGGCGAAAAATTTCACCTATGCGGCCACGTAGAGGCGCACCGGATTGAAGGTCGATCTCGTATTCGTCTCCGCCCAGATACGTAAGCGTAATTTCAGTATTCATTAGCTCATCTGGCACGTCTAGCTTGCCAATTTTGATGGCTTCATCGTGCCACGCATAGCTGGAAATAAACCCCCAATTTGGGTCGGGAATATTGTAGCGCAGCAGAAAATTTCCAACAAAAGGCAAGCGTTTTGGCGCGGCGGTTATATCCAGATCAAGTGAGTCTATCACCTGCCCGAGGATCATACGAGATTGCAAAATTTCGATCTCGGCCACTGATTGCGGGGTATCCGAAAACATCGAGGACAGGTCGGTTGAAAGCGCCATACCACCGCTGGATTTTTCTTCCAGTTGAATGAGTGCATCGGCTTTAAAAATCGGTGTGCTTGTCAACGCGATGGCGACACCAAATATAATTCCGATGAAGGTAATGAACATAATCAGCAGTTTTTTGCGATAAAACAGTAAGAATAGCTCGAGAATGTCGATTTCTTTATTCGCAGGCGTTGCCATTATTATGCTCCCAGCTTTTGGGACCATGCCGCACAAGCCGCGGAAAGTTGGTCAAATACCAATTGATGGAACTCGGGGCTTTGGCGGTAAGGGTCTGCGATTTCCTGTTCGTCCATCCATTGGGCCAATAGCATTGTTTTGCCGCTCACAGCGGGCGCTTTTTCGGAAATAACCCGAATATGACCCTTTTCCAGCGCCAGAATAAGGTCAAATTCGGCGGCAATTTCGGCGGTAAACTGGCGGGCAACATGGCCATCTAGGCTAAGCCCTGCTTTGGCGGCAACTGCGCTCATATCATTATCGGCCGCGTGGCCTTCCAGCGCCGCGATACCAGCGGATTCCACCCGTAGATTCGGGCAAGAATTGGCGATCAGCCGTTCGCCAGCAGGCGAACGGCATATGTTTCCAACACAAACCACTAAAACTGATTTAATCATTGAAGATCAATTCCTATAAGCTGGGCCTCGCGCAACGCACCAATGGTCGGGAAGATTTGGGTGATAATCTCGTTCCAACGGGCGGCTGGGTCGGCCACGATATACACAACATCATCCGGTTGCAGCATGAATTTGGTGGCCAGCACAAAGGCAATTGGCGTGCTGGCGTCTAGCTGAAATACATCTATCCGCTCGGCTTGATTTCTGAACACAAATATACCGCTGGCATCTGCCGTGGTTTCATCCAGTCCGCCTTGCTGGGTTATGGCTTCGGTCAAGCTTATGCTGTCATTTCCGAGATCAACCACACCCGGGGTCAGAATTTTGCCAAGCATAAAAGCCCGGCGCGGTTCGGCGATGGGCACATTAACAATATCGCCACCGCGCAACACAGGGTTATTGCTGGCTTGCCCTGTTGCCATAAAGCTCTGCAGGTCCACATGATAGCTTTTTCCATTGCGCCGAATGGTGACCTGCTGGTCATCTGCGGCCTCTGTTAGGCCACCAGAAGCGTTGATCGCTTCAAGTAACGAAAGCGGGATATTGGTGACTGCAAGAGATTTAGGCGCAACAACCGCGCCTGTTACCACCACTTTACGCGCGTTATAGGCCGCTACTTTAACTTCGATTTGCGGGTCAGGAATAAACTCTTGCAAGCGCTCCGTGAGCTCTCGCTGCACATCCCCTACCAGCCGGCCCGCCACGCGGACTTGCCCCAAATAGGGGTAAAAAATGCCCCCATTTTCGTTTACGATACTGCCGGATTCAAGCAAGCTGCTTTGTGGCCCGGCCGAAAGGGTAAGTTCTGGATGGTCCCACACGATCACGCTCAAAACATCACCAACGCCGATATTATATTGCCAGCTCGAACGCGAGGAAGAGAGTTCGGAATTACTGTGGGCAAGGTTGGCGCGCGCCCCCATTTGATTGATATTTGCAGGGGTTAGCGGAATGACGCGCACATAATCTGGCAGTTCTGATGATTGTTCAGAAACGCTGGTCGGAAAGTCTGTGCGAGAAACCGCCGCACAGCCCGCCAAAACGGAAAGAGCAGCGAGCATCAAAAACAGCCCGCGCGCGGAATTTCGAAAAGGAATCAATTTTAAACCCGTTTGATAGAAAGCCGTAAGCCCGAGAACATGCGCGTGTGGGGCAAGCACGTCAAGACCTACTCTGCCAATTCGGTGTTTTTGGGAACCACAGCGCCAAATTGCCGGGTGCGCGCATGATAATTCTGCAGCGCCTTGTCAAAAACTGCGAGCGAGAACTCAGGCCATGATTCTTGCAGAAAAGCAAATTCGGAATAAGCGCTCTGCCAGATCATAAAGTTTGAAATCCGCATTTCCCCGGCGGTGCGAATTATCAAATCCGGGTCATTCTGCCCGCCCGTATCCAAATGCGCCGAAAAAAGCTCTTCGGTTATATCGTCAACCGACAATTCATCAGTTTTTACTTTGTTTGCCACAGCTTTTACAGCCCGCACCACCTCGTCTCGCCCACCATAATTAAGCGCGATGTTAAGGTTGAGGCCAGTGTTGTTTTCGGTCAGGCTCCGCAATTTTTCCATCAAAATCAGAATGTCAGGTGAAAGGGGGCTAGGGTCTCCAATAAAGCGAACACGCACATTCTCTCCGTGAAGCTCAACAAGATTGTTGGCCAAATACCCGCGAAATAGCTTCATCAGCCCTTCAACTTCATGGGCGGCACGCTTCCAGTTTTCGGTAGAAAACGCATATAGAGTAAGCGTTTTCACGCCAAGATCCGGGCAGCATTTTACAACCTTTTTAACCTGCGAAGCCCCACGCTTATGGCCGATTAAACGCGCAAGCCCGCGGCGCGTGGCCCAACGGCCATTCCCGTCCATAATTATACCAACATGCATGTAAACTTCCCCGGCAACTAAAACGTAGTAAAGAACAGATTCGCGCAAAGCGAGAACTGTTGTTACAGTCTTAGCAATTCTTAAGGAAAAAACAATGGTGCAAATCACTTGCGCTTGTATTGGATCGGCACGAATATCGCACTATTGTGCCGTAAATTGTATCAATTATTGCCTGAAAACGGTTTTTACCTTAACCTAGGGTCAAGCGATCTACTGCTTATCCTGCCAAAAGTGAATAGATTGTCACAAACTGAAACCTACATTCGAAACCACGCAAACGTGCCTGCCTCACTTAAAGGCGACCTGTGGCAAATTGCTGGTTTCTAAAGTTATGCTTAGCGCGTAAACCCGAGTAGAATCATCAAGTATGAAAGAGGCGCGTTATGGCGGTGACTAAAGAACAAGTGTTGAGTGCTCTGCGGCAAGTGAAGGACCCGGTGAGTGGCCAAGATATCGTAACCGCAGATATAGCGCGGGCCATTAGCATTGAAGGAGATGCGGTGCGCTTTGTGTTGGAGGTCGAGGCGGCGCGCGGCGTGGCGATGGAGCCGGTGCGGGTGGAAGCGATTGAGGCCGTAGAGGCCTTGCAAGGGGTAGGTAAAGTGTCAGCCCTGATCACGGCGCATTCTGAAAAGAAGGTGCCGGATTTGGGCGCGGGCAAAAAGCCTGCCGCACCGCAAGGGCCACAAAGCATTCCTGGCGTTAAGCATATCATTGCGGTGGCTTCTGGCAAAGGTGGCGTGGGGAAATCAACCGTTTCTGCCAATTTGGCGGTGGCGCTGGCGGGTTTGGGGCTCAAAATCGGCCTTTTGGACGCAGATATCTATGGCCCTTCGCAGCCCCGTATGATGGGCACCTTGGCGCGGCCAAAATCCATTGGCGAGCGCGGCATGGCACCGGTGGAAAAGCATGGCATCAAGCTAATGTCTATGGGCCTGATGATGCGGGAGGATGAAGCCGTAATTTGGCGTGGTCCCATGCTGATGGGGGCTTTGCAACAGATGCTCAACCAAGTGGAGTGGGGCCAACTTGATGTGTTGGTGATTGACCTGCCACCCGGCACAGGCGATGTGCAGCTGACCTTGAGCCAAAAAACAGCAATCACCGGTGCTGTGGTGGTGTCCACCCCGCAAGATATCGCAATGCTGGACGCGCGTAAAGCGCTGGATATGTTCAGAAAAACCGGAACACCAGTGCTGGGGATTATCGAAAATATGTCTACGCATGTTTGCTCCGAATGTGGGCATGAGGAGCATATTTTTGGCCATGGCGGGGCCGTGGCGGAGGCCGCCAAACTAAATGTGCCCCTGCTTGGTGAGGTGCCACTGGACATCGAAATTCGACTGGCCGGAGATGCCGGCGCGCCGATTGTAGTGGCAGCACCGGACAGCGCGCAAGCGAAGGCCTTTGTAGATATCGCCAAAAACCTGCTGCAAGTGAAGGCGCTACAAGCTTAGCGCCTTGGTAAACATGCCAATAAGAAAGGTTTTGGCGGTCTCAAAACGGTCGCCATAGCCCTCGTCCATCATTGCTTCGATTTGTGTATCGAAATCTGAATAATGCTGGGTGGTGGACCAGATCGAGAAAATCAGGTGGTAAGGGTCCACGTCCGCAATTTTTCCCTCATTGATCCAGCGATTAATCACTGCAACCTTTTCACTTACCAATTCTTTCAGTTGCCCGTTCAGGGCTTCTTGCGAGCGCGGGGCCTCTTGAATAATCTCGTTGGCAAACAAGCGGCTTTCGCGCGGGTATTTTTGCGCCAAGGCGAGTTTGCGTTCGATATATGCACAAATCTCAGAGATTGGGTCTCCATTTTGTTCGATTTGTGCAAGCGGCTCAAGCCATTTTTCCATCAACCCCGCTAGCAATTCGGCATGCAGCGCCTCCTTGGAGGCAAAATAGTAAAGCAGGTTGGGCTTGGAAAGCTTGGCCTGCTCAGCAATGAGATCAAGCGTTGCCCCCCGAAACCCGCGTTTGGAAAAAACCTCAAGCGCCGCTTCCAATATGGCCGTGGTTTTCTCGCGTTGAATGCGCGTTGGCTTTTGAGTCGATTTGGCGCGCGGCTGGCTTATGGGCTTGGTTTTGGTCACGCTCTGGCTCTCGGTTGGGCAAGGTTAACGGACTATAGAATACGCGCACCCCAAGGTGCAAACCATTTAAGAAGTGGCGCGCAAGCTCTTAAGATGGTCGCCAAAATCCCGCGCGTCAATTTTAGCCGCTCGAACCAGCCAGTCAAAATGGTTGGTCATGGCTTGCACACGGGTGGAATCGCGAAATACGATATAGTGGCGGCCAAGGTAGAGCGCGCTCATCAGGGGGCCAAAAACGGTCATCGGAGCGCTGAACACTTGATGGGCGTCAAACTGGAAAACCCGAAGCGAAGGGTAAAGGGTATCATGGAGTTCAATGAATTTATCGATTTGCGCGGCGCGGATATCAGGCGGTAGGCCGCTATAATATCCGGTGCCGGAAGCGAAGGATTGCAGCTCGTAAAGCGGCATGGCGATCTCATAGTCTGAATGCTGTTGGCGCATCCAATTAAGGTGGTCTTTCATGGCGCCAATCGCCTGATCCGGTGTTTTGCCGACTTGGGTTTGATATTCCCAGCGCAAAAGCTCTGATGTTTTCAGGAAATCAGGCAGCGTCGCAGGTACATGGCGAATTTTGTAACCCGCCGCCTCGCGGTGCCACGCTACCAACTGCTCATCTTCTGACGAGCGCGCGGCTTCGGGCATATTCACCACGATATCCAGCAGGTCATTCGCCTGTTCGGGCCGCTGGCTTAAGCCCAACAACCAATCAGCAGAGACTTTTAGC
>JAJRRX010000061.1 GCA_024279075.1 Alphaproteobacteria bacterium
CAGCATGACCATCCGCATGTATGCGCGGCGCAAAAAATGGGCGCTGGAGCATGTGAGCGTCGATATCACCCACGATAAAATCCACGCCACCGATTGCGACCATTGCGCCTCGACCACGGGCAAAATTGACCAGTTCAAGCGCGTTATCACGCTGGAGGGCGACCTTGATGCCGACCAGCGCAAACGCCTGATGGAGATCGCCGATAAATGCCCCGTGCACCGGACGCTGGAAAGCGAGATCGAGATCGTGACCGAGGAAGCCGCCCCTCACGGGAATGTTTAATAAATTGGCTTGACGCAGGCGGCGCGGCGGGGGAGTCTGCCGCGCAAAGAGGGAATTAATATGAACAACCAAACGCCCGTGCTGGAGATGTTTTCACATCCGGACATTACGGCCAAAGGGGACAAGCGCGCCTTGGTGGCCCTGACGGGAGCAAAAACGCTGTGGTTCAACACTGGCACGCTGTGCAATATCACTTGCGTAAATTGTTACATCGAAAGCTCGCCAGAGAATGACCGATTGGTTTATCTGACAGCGGCGGAAATGGAGCCGTATCTCGACGAGATTGAGGTGCTGAATTGGCCCGTGGAGGAGATCGCCTTTACCGGTGGTGAGCCCTTCATGAACCCCGAAATCATTGCCATGATCGAGGCAGGGCTGGCGCGCGGCTACGCGGTGTTGGTACTGACAAACGCCATGAAACCGATGATGCGCCAGCGGGTGCAAGCGGGGCTGCTGCGACTGCAAGCGGCATATGGCGATAAGCTCACCCTGCGCATTTCGCTCGACCACTTTGACCCTAATCTGCATGATGAAGAACGTGGTGCAGGAGCTTATGATATAACGATAAAAGGTATGCAATGGCTGCGTGATAACGGCTTCAAAATGGCGCTGGCGGGCCGCACCGTTTGGGGCGATAGTGAAATTGAGAGCCGCACCGGATATGCGGCACTTTACGCAAAGCATGGCTTCAAGATTGATGCCCATAACCCTGCCATGACTGTGCTTTTTCCTGAAATGGACGAGCGTATCGAGGTGCCGGAAATCACCACCGCCTGCTGGGGGATTTTGAATAAACGCCCTGATGATGTGATGTGCGCCAGCTCGCGCATGGTGGTGAAGCGCAAAGGGGCCAAGCGCCCTGTGGTGCTGGCCTGCACGCTGCTCGCTTATGACGAGGCTTTTGAAATGGGCGAAACGCTGAAGCAGGCCGAGGCGGATGTGAAGTTAAATCACCGGCATTGCGCCAAGTTTTGCGTGCTGGGCGGGGCGAGCTGTAGTGCGTAATTCCTTCGAGGAAAAAGGGCGTTTGTGGTTTCGCGGTGCGCTCAACGAGGACGACTTGCGAAACTTTGATCAGGCCTGCGCACACAGTTCAAATGCTGGTGAGCGGCTAGACACCAGCGCGCTTTTGCCAACATTGGAAAAACTGGCACATATCCTTGCCCCGCTCTCGGCCACCCCTCTGCACCCTGTTCGGGTTGTCGCCTTCAACAAAAACAAGGGCGCAAATTGGGGCGTTCCGTGGCACCAAGACCGTGTGATCGCTGTAAAAGAAAAGCACGAGGTGGCGGGGTTCTCGAACTGGACGCTTAAGGCCGGTATCTGGCATTGTGAACCTCCGGTTGATATCCTGAATCCGATCCTGTTTGTGCGGGTGCATTTGGATGATACAGATGCGATGTCCGGCGCAATGGAAATCGCGGCGGGGAGCCATAAGGTGGGGCGGGTAAGGTCCGAAGGTGCCGCAGGTATCGCCAAAACGTATCCACTGGAAACCTGCACCGCACGGCGAGGCGATGTATTGGCGCTAAAAATGCTGACACTACATCGCTCCGGTTCGGCAACGAAGCCCAGCTCCCGAAGGGAATTCCGTACAGATTTTGCAGGGTTTGATTTGCCAGCACCGATGGCATGGGCAGGATAACCCCACTCACCGTTTGTTGTTTTGCTTGTCTTGGCGGCAAATCGTAATTTGGCGCTGACAAAAAAACAGGAGTCATAGATGAAGTTTTCAAAAACATTGGCCGTTGGCCTGCTCGCGCTTGGCCTAACCAGTGGCCAAGCCATGGCCGATGCCCATGGCAACAAGTTCGCGCATAGCCGCGCATTTAATGGCCAAACCTATATGATGTATCAAACCCACATGTCGCTTTATTATTTCACCAATGACGAGATCGGCGTTTCAAATTGCAGCGGTGCCTGTGCCGAGGCTTGGCCGCCCGCCGTGTTCCCCGAAGGCACGCCAATGGGTGAGAATTATAGCCTGATTCAGCGCGAAGATGGCCGCTTTCAAGTCGCCTTCAAAGGCCATCCGCTTTATCTTTATAGCGGCGATAACAGCCCCGGTGATGTAAACGGCGACGGGCTAAACGGCGTGTGGTTTCTCAGCAAACCGGATTCGTTTTAACGATACTTGAAGGGGTTAACGCCCCTTCAAAGCCTCTTCTAGCACCGTCTTCACCACGCTCATATCCACTTCTTTTTCCACAAAAGCCGTGCCAATACCGCGCGCCAGAATAAACGCAATTCTGCCATCCGTCACCTTTTTATCCTGCCCCATCAAGGCGGTAAGCCCATCAGCATCCGGCAAGTCTCCCTCGATATCGGCTATATCCTTCTTCATCCCCATCGCCGCCAAATGCGCCCGCACCCGTGAGGGGTCCTCCTGCGCACACAGCCCCAGCCGCATCGAAAGCTCGAACGCCAGCGCGCAGCCAATGGCCACGCCTTCGCCGTGCAGCAGGCGGCTTGAGTAGCCCGTGGCGGCTTCCAGCGCGTGGCCAAACGTATGGCCGAGATTTAGCAAAGCGCGGTCGCCATGCTCCTTTTCATCCCGCGCCACGATGTCCGCCTTCATCTCGCAAGAGCGGCGGATGGCGTGGATGCGCCCCGCCTCATTCCCCCCCGCCATATCCGGCCCGTTGGCCTCTAACCACTCGAAAAACGCCGCATCGCCGAGCAGGCCATATTTCACCACTTCGCCATAGCCCGAGATAAACTCACGCAGCGGCAGGGTGGTGAGCACATCGGTATCTGCCAATACCAGTTTGGGCTGGTGAAAGGCCCCGATCAGGTTTTTGCCCAGCACCGAGTTGATACCGGTTTTACCGCCAACCGAGCTATCAACCTGCGCCAAAAGCGAGGTCGGAATTTGAATAAAATCCACCCCGCGCCGCAAAATTGCTGCCGCAAAGCCTGCCAAATCCCCAATCACACCGCCGCCAAAAGCCACCACGATATCCGAGCGCTCGACCCGCTGCTCGATCAGCCACTCCACCGCCTGCTCCAGCCCCGGCCAGCCCTTGGTTTTTTCTCCCGCCGGCAGGGCCAGCGCCTCTACCGCCACACCAGCCGCGCCAAAGCCGGCCCGCAGGGTCTCCAAATGCAGCGCGGCCACGTTTTCGTCGGTCAGCACAAACACCCGCTTTTGCTGCAAATATGGCAGCGCCAAGGCCCCCGCCTGTGCCAGCAGCCCCGGGCCGATTTTAATGTCATATGCACGCTCACCTAGCGCTACGTTTAGGGTCTCGGTCATTGGGTCCTCGCTAGGGCTTTTATAATGTCATCCACCACAACCTCATGGGTGTTGCTGGCATGGGTATCCACAGTAATATCAGCGGTTTGGTAAATCGGATAGCGCGCGGCCATCAAATCAGCCAGCACTTGCTTTGGGTTATCCGCCTCCAGCAAAGGCCTTCCAGCTTTGCCCTCCACCCTGCCCCACAGGGTTTCTAGATCGCCGCGCAGCCAAACCGAGGTGCCGACACGCTCAACTTCGGCCCGCACCAAAGGCGAAATAAACGCGCCGCCCCC
>JAJRRX010000062.1 GCA_024279075.1 Alphaproteobacteria bacterium
AAAAACAAGCACTGGTGGATGATCTGCGCGGGGCAAAATATGAGGCGGTTTTGCCAAATTACCCCTCGGTGAATTATATCGCGGGTAAGGCGGCTTTTCAGGCCGATGGAAACCTGATGGTGGATGGTCAGTTGATAGAGGCGAGCAAGGTTATCATCGCCACAGGTTCGCGCCAAAGCGTGCCGGAGATTAATGGGATTTCCGAGGTCAGCTGGCTCGACAGCACCTCGGCGTTACAGTTGTCAGCGATGCCGGCCTCGCTGATGATCATGGGTGGCGGGTATATTGGTGTGGAAATTGCCCAGATTTTCGCGCGCGCCGGGAGTAAGGTCACGATTGTAACCCGCCACGGCCTCTTACCAGAAGCCGAACCGGAGGTCAGCACGGCATTGACCGAGGCCTTTAAGGCCGAGGGCATTACGGTGCTTTCTGGCCTAAGTTACGAAAGCGTTTCGGAAAATAAAGGAGTGACTTTAAATGCCCGCCAAAATGGGGCAGCGCTTGAAGTTAAAGCCGAACGCTTGATGCTGGCCACCGGGCGAGCACCCAATTCGGAGGGCTTGGCGCTCGCAAAAGCAGGGATCAAAACCGACGCTCGTGGTGGTATTATTGTTGATAGCAAAATGCAAACCAGCCGAGAGGGTGTGTATGCAGCGGGCGATGTAACAGGCCGCGACCAGTTTGTTTATATGGCCGCTTATGGTGCCAAGCTAGCGGCGCTGCGCGCGACGGGAGATAGCAACGCCCTAGATTATGACAATACCACCATGCCAAGCGTGGTGTTTTGCGACCCGCAAATCGCCAGCGTCGGCCTCACGCAAGCTCAAGCCGAGGGGAAAGGGCTTGAGGTGGTGATTTCAGTGCTCGGGCTGGAACACGTGCCGCGCGCCTTGGCTGCACGGGATACGCGGGGGCTGATCAAGCTGGTGGCCGAGAAAGGTAGCAAAAAGCTGCTTGGCGCGCATATTATTGCACCCGAAGGGGCTGATAGCATTCAGACAGCCGCAATGGCGCTGAAAATGGGCATGACCTATGACGAACTGGGGGCGATGATTTTCCCTTATCTGACAACGGTTGAGGGGCTAAAACTCGCGGCACAAACCTTTGAAAAGGACGTTGCGAAACTCTCTTGCTGCGCAGGATAGACGCGCCTGTGTATACGCCCTGCGGGCGGCTTTTTTCTTACAGAAAAAATGCGTGTGCGACGCGGTGGCGGCTCGGATAGGTTTTTGCTTGTGGCGAGGCAGCATGCGCGCCGCTCTTTAACCTAGGCGCTTGTCTCGCGGGCCACAAGCGCAGCCGTTGCAGCGCGGCGCGAAACAAACCTTCCCAAAATCCCTATGCTGGCCGCGCCGCACGGGTCGAGCGAAGCGAGACATCATTGGGTGGTTGCCCCGCTTCGCTGCCTGTGGCAAAAGGGGGCAAACTGGCAGGATAAAGGCGCGACTCAATGACTGATTTTGCAACGGTGCGTGAAGCGATGGTAGATGGGCAGGTGCGCCCCTCTGACGTAACCCTCTATCCGGTGATTGAAGCGATGCTTACTATCCCGCGTGAGGATTATGTGCCCGAGCCGTTGCGCGAGGTTGCTTACATTGGTGACCACCTGCCATTGACCGAGCGCCGCGTGGTGCTGGATGCCCGCGTGATGGCCAAAATGCTGGAAACGCTGGCTATTAAGCCCAATGAACTGGTGCTTGATGTGGGCGCGGGGCTGGGCCTATCGGCGGCGCTTATTGCTCATCTTTCCGAAGCGGTAATTGCTTTGGAATCGGATGAAGCCATGAGCACGGAGGCCGAAGCCTTGCTGGCTAACCACGGCGTTGATAATGCGATTGTCGAGCATGGGGCGCTTATTGAGGGCGCGCCAAAGCATGGCCCTTATGATGTGATCATCATTGAGGGCGGCGTGGGCGAGGTGCCCCAAGCGCTTATTGATCAGCTAAAAACCGGTGG
>JAJRRX010000063.1 GCA_024279075.1 Alphaproteobacteria bacterium
ACCGAGCCCTCGCAAAGCCAAAGGCAAGCTGCCGTAGATAAAAACCACGGTTCTTCCAGCCGCCATGTTTTCGGTGCTGCGCCCCGAACCGAGCCTCGCCTTCGGCTCGGCAAGCGGCGCGTCAGGCATTATGCGGTTTGGCCATGTCTCATTCGCGCCGCGCAGCGCACATTGCGAGAGTGGCGGGCTGGGTTTTTTGAATTGTTTCAGTTTTTAAAACACTGCAATCGGTGCCTCGTTGGTCCAAAATAAACCTATATGCTGGCCACGCGTTGCTTAATTTTTATTGAGGATCGTGGCCTGCCCTCCACGCATCCCATGCCTCTGGTGTATCCAGATCCAACGCCGCGCCCTGCCCCAGAGTTGGTACATTTAGCACAAATTCCTGACTGCTGCGCACCACAGCCTTGCCACCAGAATCTCCTGCGCTATCGCCCAGCGCCTCAAAGAAGCGGTGGCCGAACAGGACGGGGTGGCCCAGCTTACCATTTTCGGTTTCGGCGCGGCAAATCTCGTGGTTTTGACCTGGGTTATAAGCTTTAATGAGCGCATCGTAATGCGCGGGCGTTACCTCTGGCATATCCGCTAAGGCGACAATTACGGCGCTATATTCCGGCCCGATATGCGCCATAGCGTTGCGCAGGCTACCGCCCATACCCTCCGTAAAATCCGATGCATTTATTGGCCTGACGGCCAACCCGGCAAGCCTCGCCCTGCGGGCATTGGCTCGCGGGGGCAGCGCAACAAGCACCGTATCCGCCTTGCTCCCCAGCGCAGCCTTCGCCGCATGTTCAAGCATCGTCACCTCTCCCACTTTCTCCAGTAGTTTATCCCGCCCGCGCATCCGGCGTGATTGCCCTGCGGCCAGCAAGATGATCGCAACTTTGCCACTGGTTTCGCCCCCATTTCGGCGCGGCTGCGGGCGGGTTGGAATTTCTTTCAACAACCCACCAACGCCCATACCGGCCAGCATCGCGCCGTTCGGTTTGATCCCGCAAATCAGCCGCTCCAGCAGCCAATCTGCCCCATTCAGCGCCAATGAGCGCGCGCAGCCCGGCAGGCCAAGCACGTCGCGGCCCTTGTGATGGCCGATAAACAGAAGGTTCCCCGGATCGACCGGAATGCCAAATCGCGTGACCCTGCCGCCCGCTTGCCGTAGGGCCTCGGGGGCAACATCCGCAATATCACTCGTGGCCGACGCCCCGAGCAGCAGCACTAAATCGCCTTTGCTCGCGGCAATCGCCGCGGCCATATCACTGGCCCTATGGGCCACAATTCGGCACCCTGCCAGCACAAGCCCAAAGCGCGCCAAGCGGGCCTCCACCGCGCGGCGGCCTTTATCCAGAAGGCTGGGCTTCATGCCCTCAACCTCGCTCAACACCAATGAAACTTTAGTTTTGGCCACGCTATGAAGCCGGAAAGCACCCGCAATTTCTGTTGCCACCTTAGCCACGGCGGCCTGCGGAGCTGCGTAAGGAATTATTTTGATCGTTGCCAAAAGCTGGCCCTTTCCAACCCGCGCAAATGGCGGCAGCGTGGCCAGTGTGATCGCTGGGTCTACCGCATTTATGGCGTTAACCGCGTCGGCATTCACCTCCAGTACCCCCGCTAACGTGGCCACGAGGTTAACCCGCCCCGCATGGGGCGCTGTGGCTTTAAGGCCTGCCGCCGCGCCGATTATTGCCGCCGCTTCATTCTCGCCAAAGTCATCCTCGGCCAGCCGTGCCACCGTTATGGCCACCACGCCAGCCGCCGCTAGCTGGGCTATATCCTCCGCTGACAGCCGCTGCCCCTTGCGCAAGCCCTTCATAGAATGCGCCAGAATTGCCCCCTCGGCTTGGGCCAGCGGCACCTCACCAAAGGTCATGGGCGGGTCTCGGGCCTGCGCAGCCGTTCGGTAATTTGCGCCATGATGGAAACTGCGATTTCTGCCGGGGTCTTTGCCCCGATATCTGCCCCCACCGGGGCATGGATACGGGCGATATTTTCGGCAGACACCCCCGCCGCTTCCAGCCGCGCCACCCGCTTGGCATGGGTGCGGCTAGAGCCGAGGCAGCCGAGGTAAAATACTGGGGCTTTTAGGGCTTCGATGATTGCTGGATCATCAATTTTCGGGTCGTGGCTCAGAGTAATGACCGCTGTGCGAGCATCCAAGCCCAGCCCAGCCAGCGCCTCATCTGGCCAGTCAAGCAGCAAAGTTTCCTCTGGGAAGCGCAGCTCCGAAGCAAAGGCCTCGCGCGGGTCATTCAGGGTGATATCAAAGCCGCACAGCCGCGCCATCTGCGCCAAGGGCTGGGCGATATGCACCGCGCCGACAATAACCATACGGAGGGGCGGGTTGTGAATACCAATGAACCAGTGGCCCGCCAGCCCCGATTTATCGGAGGTAAAACGATCACCAATCAAAGCATCCTTTGGCCCGAGCAACGCCCGCTCCCAGCTTCGCAAATGCACGCTATAAGCCACAGCATCCCGCGCTGCACGCCGCTGTGCCAGCGCCTCCAGCAGGGCCACATCCGGCCCTTTCCCAAGGCCAATCGGCTCCACTAAAATCCGGATATTACCCCCACAAGCCAGCCCCACGGCAAAAGCATCTTCGTCGGCAATGCCGTATTCCAGCACCGCGCAGTCGCCGCTCGCCAGCGCCTCCAGCGCCTCCTCGACCACGGCCCCTTCCACGCAGCCACCCGAGACCGACCCCATGATCTCCGCCTCGCCAGAAATCACCAGCTGGCTGCCAACCGGGCGCGGGGCCGAGCCCCAGGTTTCGATCACCGTTGCCAGCGCCACGGCTTTGCCAGCCGCTAACCACGCGAGCGCAATTTCGATGGTATTATCATAATTCTTCATTCGGGCAGAATATCAGCCCCCCGCGCCCTTGCCTATGATTCTTAGCTTGGCCAGCAGCGCCGCCAACGCAGGAACAAACAAGGCAAACACAGCATAAGACCCTTTGTGCCAGAGGTTCACGGCCACCGGATCAAAATCCTCCGCCATAATAAAAGCCCGCGCATTCACCAACGTGACCACCACCGCCACCAAAAAGCCCAGCATCACCAACCGCACGAGCCAGCGCCCCAAGCGCGGCTTGGCCGCACAAGCCCAAAACAGCCCCGCAGACAGCACCGCCCCACCAAGGCTGCCATAAAGCGTGGCATTGCTCCGCCACACTGGGTGGGTGAGGTTAAACCCGTTCAAAGCGCCAGAGAAATGCAGCGCAGCCACGGCGGCAAGGCTAAGGGCAATGTAGATTACGTTTTTCATATGCGTTCCCTTTTCGCGCAGATTATCAGACATCGGCCATGCGTTGAAGTCACACTTCCGGCACATCGCAAACCTTTATAGCTGGTAGAACCTGCCACAAGCGCCAAAGCCTAGGCGCGGCGCGCTCGAAACCTCACCAAGCAACAAATCGCCAGACGCGCCGCCACCGAGCCGCAGGCGAGGCCACCGCCCAAACGTGAGGTTTTGCGCAGCAAAACCGGAGCGGAGGGTTCTAATTGGTTAAGCGCAATGCCCGCTGGCCCACTCAAAGCGGCTCCTCGCACGTAAAAACGGCCACCCTTTTCAGAGCGGCCGTTTATCTTATTAAACCAGTTTAGTGGATGCGTTATTCCGCTGGCACTGCTGTGCCGTGGGAGTCGCCCGAGGCCACAAACTTGTTTGGCAAGGCAAAAGCTATAGCGATAAAGCCAAGGCCGAGCACGATGCCAACGATATCGCCCGGCAGGCCTTCAAACAACGAAGGGTAATCGGTGCCGGGGATGGCCGCTACCGTGGCTTTGCCGCCAAACATATTGTCGAGCATACCGGTAGATTTGAACCAGCTATAGCTGACCATATAAGCCGCCGCGCCGAGCAAGCCACCCGCGATGAAGAATAGCGCGTCTTTGCGCCCAGAGGCCGCTGCTGAAAGGCCGGTGCCGGGGCAATAGCCGGTAACCGCCCAGCCTGTGCCAAGCATAAGGCCGCCGACAAACACGCCCAGATAAGCCGCTTTAACCGACATATGGCCCACTTCG
>JAJRRX010000064.1 GCA_024279075.1 Alphaproteobacteria bacterium
ACCATCGGCCCCATCAATCAGGGTCAACTTGCTGCCGCCCATGTAAAACTCCGGCGCGCCGCATTCATCGGCCTCAATGTGGGCGTGGCGGTGACAATAAACTGTTTGCCAAGGCTGCACGAGGCAAGCGAGGCTGATGGAGTTGGCTGCCGTTCCGGTGGCGACGAGGTAAACCGCCGCCTCGGGGGCTTCAAAAACCTCGCGGATTTCATCGCGCACGCTGTCCATAATCGGGTCGGCCCCGTAAGGCATGGCCGTGCCTTCATTGGCGCGCATGATCGCTTCGATCACTTCAGGGGCCGCTGGGCCACCATTATCTGATGCAAAAAACATGTGTTATTCTCCGACGATGTAATCCTCGATGTCGTCCATATCGACATCATATTCCGGTATCGCCCAATCTTTCACCGAAGCACCGGCTTGCACAACCGATTCTTTATCGCCGGTCAGCAGCGGGTGCCATTCGGGCAGCGGCTCGCCCTCATGTAGCAGGCGGTAAGCGCAGGTGGCGGGCATCCATTCAGCGATGGCTTCAATGTTATCCGGCGTCAGAATCACGCAATCTTTGACGATCTGCTTGCGAAGGGCATAGTTGCCACATTGGCAGGTTTTGGTATCGAGCAACCGGCAGGAGACATTGGTGAACAGGAAGTTGCCCGTGTCCTCGTCCTCTAGTTTGATCAGACAGCAATTACCGCAGCCATCGCAAAGCGCTTCCCATTCTTCACGGCTCATCTCCTCCATCGAGACCTTTTCCCAAAAACGCTTACGCATTTTTGAGGGTCTCTCGGCTGATATCGCAATCTTTATGCATTTGTTCGATTAGCGCAACTAAACTATCAAATTTCAGCTCTGGACGTTGAAAAGAGACAAGGGCGACGGAGACATCGGCGCCGTAAAGATCGCCCTCAAAGTCAAAAACAAAGGTTTCAAGGTTGGGGCTGTTGCGCCCGAAGGTCGGGCGCACCCCAAGGCTGGCTGCCCCGTGGTAGCAGCCCTTATACGGCCCTGTAAGCACGTCAAACTCCACCGCATAAACCCCGAGGCGCGGCAAGTGCAGGCCCTCAACAGAGATGTTCGCAGTGGGGAACCCAAGCTCCCGCCCCCGCTGATCGCCCTTTTCCACCACCCCATCAATCCGGTGCCAATGGCCCAGCATTTTAGCGGCTTCTTCGGGCTGGCCAGCGGCCAGCGCTGCGCGAATAGCAGAAGAGGAATATTGGCCATTTTCACCGGAAACCAATGGTGCAATAGTAATTTCAAAACCGTGTTCCGGCCCATGCTTTTGCAAAAATTCCACATCACCTTCGCGGCCTTTGCCAAAGCGGAAATCTTCGCCGACCACGAGGTGCGAAATGCCCAAGCCGTCCGCCAGCACATCACGCACAAATTCCAGCGCGGTGAGGCCGGAAAGGGCTTTATTAAAGGGCAGATCATAGAGCACATCAACGCCGATTTTCGCGAGCCTATGCCGCTTGGACGCTACATTCATCAACCGAAACGGCGGGCTGTTTGGCGCAAAAAAACTGCGAGGGTGAGGCTCAAACGACACCACGCCCAGCGGCACATCCGCCTTGCGGGCAAGGTTAATCACCGAGCGGTGGCCCAGATGGACCCCGTCAAAATTCCCCATGGCAACGGAAGCCCCTTGCAGGGAAATGTCGCTATACCGCTCAAATATCTGCATTTTTCGCCCTTATTCGCGGCGGGATGCCAGCACCAGTGCTTTACCCTCGATCACCACTGTATCGCCCACTGTGCAGGTGCAATCAAGCCCCACGCGGCGGGTGCGGATGTCGATATCGTGGATCGTGACCTCGGCGCGCACCACATCACCCGGCCGCACGGGGGCGGTGAACTTGAGGTCCTGCTTGAGGTAAATCGTGCCGTGGCCCGGAAGCTGCTCGCCAATCACTGCCGAGATCAAGCCCGCGCCGATCATACCGTGGGCGATACGGCCATTGAAGGGCGTGCTGGTGGCATATTCCTCATCCATGTGAATCGGGTTATGGTCCGAGCTGAGCACCGCAAAGGCGTGGATCACCTCATCGTCGATTTTCTTCTCCAAAAACCGGCTCATGCCGACTTCCAGCTCGTCAATATACATCGTGCCAACAGGGTGAGAATGTCCGCGCATGGGTTACACCTTCAGGTTCGGGATGATCTGCTTTTTGCGGGAAACGACGCCCACGAGCAGCACGGTATCGCCGGAAACCGTAACATCAAATGATTTTTCGGCGATGGAATTGACTGTATCATTCGGGATCAACAGGGTTGAGGCCTCGCTGAGAATATCGACAACGAAAAGCAGTACCTCGTCCACACCGTCCTCGGCGGCCACGGCTTCCATGCTGGCCATCAGGCTAGCCTTGCGGTCCATCACGATTTTGGGCGCGGTGGTTTCCAGCACGGAAACGCGGAGCTTTTTGCCGTCGACCTCAAAGATTTTCGAGTCAAGCCGCAGCAACTCGGCATCGTTAAAATGCGAGATATCCGACTTGGCGGCAAACATTTCAGCGGCATAAGCCGGAATGTCCAGCCCCAGATCTTTGGCCAGCTTATGGGCCAGCGAAACATCGCGCGGCGTGGTGGTTGGTGAGCGGAATTCCAGCGTGTCTGACAGGATACAGCTCAACACCAGCCCCTTGATCGCATCCGGCATGGCGTCAACCGCCTTGCTCGGCAGGATTGCCATCATCACGGTGGCGGTGCTGGCCACGGGGCGGATGGTGATGTTGATCGGGCCTTTGGTGGTCAGCCCCCCCGCGAGAGCGTGGTGGTCGATCACCTGCCGGATGTCGGCGTCTGAAATATTGGGGAACAGCTCGGCAGGGTTGTTTGTGTCCACAATCACCACCTTTTCACCGGCTTCAACACCCGCAAGAATCTCCGGCGTTTCAAAGCCCCAGCGCTTCAGCACAAAAGCGGCCTCGGTGTTTGGCTCGCCGAGCACATAGGCCGTGGCGGGCTTTTCTTTGATCTCGTTAAGATACCATGCCCAAATAAGGGCGGAAGCGGTTGCGTCTGTGTCGGGGGCCTGATGGCCGAAAATTTTAATCATGGGGTCGCCTTTGCTGCACTGCAATATTTCGCCGCCCTTATAGAGCGACGAAATGGTTTTGTCACCCTATTCTATAGCGCTGGTAAACAACACCGTTTTCATAAGGCTCTGTGCTGAGCAGGTGGGCTTTGGCCGCAGCACGGCCCGCAAAAAGCGGGGTGCCCTGCCCCAGTATGATCGGCACGCGCTTGAGGCGCAGCTCGGTGATGCGCCCATTGGCAAGCAGAAAACCCGCCAGCATGCCGCCCCCGCAAAGGTAAACCGACGGGTGCCGCGCCATGAGGGCATCCAGCGCCTTGAGCCAGCCAGCTCGCGCCACCGTGACCTCGCTATTTCCCGGCAACTCAATGCTGCTGGAGCAGATCAAATGCTCCATTTGCGGATAGGCGCGCGCCCCCGCTGGCAGACCGTAAGCATAGCCAAACTCATAGGTATTTTTACCCATGATCACGGCAGGGTATTCTGCCAGGCGCGCAGCATAGGCTTCGGCGTGGGGGCCTTGCATGGGAAAGCCGGAGATATCCCCGTTGGGGCCAGCAATGTAGCCGTCAATCGAGACGGCAACGTCATAAATAAGGGAGGGCATGGTGCCTCCTTTCAGTGTTCAAGTGTCCTGATCCCGCGTTTTAGGCGCGGGGTGATCGGGGGTGTGCGGCGGGGCCGTGTCACTTGGTCACTGTCGGGGCGCTCCTTTAGTTGCCCATGCAGGCTAGCACATTTTTTGCGCTTTGCAAGGGGGCGGGGCGGGGGTAGGCTGGTGGAATGAAACCACGCGAGACAGACCTTTACGAGCCGGTGAAATCCTTTTTGGAAGGGCAAGGCTATGTGGTAAAGGGCGAGATTGGCGCGGTGGATGTGGTGGCCGTGCGCGGCGACGAGGAGCCGGTGCTGGTGGAGCTGAAGCTCGGGTTTTCGCTGGCGCTGGTGCATCAGGGGTTGGCGCGGCAAAAGGTTTCGGACCTTGTGTATTTGGCGATCCCCAAGCCACCCAAGGCCAAGGCCCTGAAGGACAACACGCGGCTGTGTCGACAGCTCGGGCTGGGGCTGATAACGGTTCGGCTTAGGGATGGCTTTGTGGAGCCGCTGGCGGACCCTGCACCGTTTACCCCGCGCAAATCGCCCAAGCGCAAGGCGCGGCTGCTGCGGGAATTCGCGCGGCGGGTGGGGGACCCGAATAAAGGCGGGGCGACCAAGGTTGGGATTATCACCTCTTACCGCCAAGACGCGCTGAAATGTGCGGGGTTTTTGCAAGCGAACGGGCCGAGCAAGGGGGTGGATGTGGCCAAGGGGGCCGAGGTGCCGACGGCCACGCGGATCATGGCGGATGACCATTACGGCTGGTTCGAGCGG
>JAJRRX010000065.1 GCA_024279075.1 Alphaproteobacteria bacterium
ATCAATGGCCTCTCCCACACCAATGGCATGGATCGGAATGCCAAAACGGTCGGCCAGCGCCACCAGCACCCCGCCTTTGGCTGTGCCGTCAAGCTTGGTCATCACCAAGCCGCTCACATCAGCTATTTTTGTAAAAATCTCTACTTGATTCAAGGCGTTCTGGCCCGTGGTTGCATCCAGAACCAACAACGTATTATGCGGCGCCTCTGGGTCTTTCTTGCGAATGACCCGCACGATTTTAGCGAGTTCTTCCATCAGGTCGGCTCGGTTTTGCAGCCGCCCAGCGGTATCAATCAGCAGCATATCCGCGCCACTTTCCTCAGCTTTGCCCATGGCCTCAAAAGCCAGCGAGGCAGGGTCAGAGCCCTCCGGCGCTGTCAATACCGGCACCCCAGCGCGCTCGCCCCACACTTGAAGCTGCTCCACGGCGGCGGCCCGAAAAGTATCCCCTGCCGCGATCACCACGGACTTGCCCGCGCCTTTAAGCTGGCTCGCCAGTTTGCCGATGGTGGTGGTTTTGCCAGAGCCATTAACCCCGACCACCAGCACGACCTGCGGCCGCTTTTGGTAAATCGGCAGGGGCCGCGCTACCGGCTCTAGAATCGCCGCACATTCTGCCGCCAAAAGCCGCTTGATCTCTGCTGCACCAAGTTTATTACCAAAGCGCCCTTCAGCCATATTGGCTGAAACCTTCAGTGCGGTTTCCACGCCCATATCGGCCGAAATCAGCAATTCCTCCAAGCTTTCCAGCATGGCATCATCCAGCACCCGCTTGGGGCCATCCGCCCCGAGCGCACGGGCAATCAGGCCAGGCTTGGCAGCCTCAACCTTTGGGGCATCCAGCTTTGGTGCTTCATCTGCCAACAGCGCTTGAACGCCGTCATCAATTTTGCTGGACGACTTGGTGAGCCGCTTTTTGAGTTTCGAGAAAAAAGACATGAGAACTCCTTTGCCCCTACTTAATACGCCCATGGCCGTAAGAAAAGCGCTAGCGTGCTTTTCTTTACCGCTTACGTTGGTTTACCGTTAAACTTCCTCCGGAAAATAACGCAACACCGTAAGGATAGGATTGGGTGCGGCCTGTCCCAACCCGCAAATAGACGCCTCGGCCATCGCCTCGCACAAGTCCTCCAACAGTGGCTTATCCCATTCTTTTTCCATAATTTTTACCGCTTTTTCACAACCAGCACGACAGGGCGTGCACTGCCCACAGCTCTCGGCCGCAAAAAATTGCAGCATATTCAACGCTGCGTCCTTTATCGAGTCCTGATCAGACAGCACAACCACCGCCCCAGAGCCAATAAAGCTGCCATAGTCTTGCAAAGTGTCAAAATCCAAAGGCACATCACTCAAGCGCGCCGGCAAAAGCCCGGAAGACGGACCACCGGGCTGATAGGCCATAAATTCATGCCCATCCACCATGCCGCCGCTCGCTTTGATTACATCCATGATCGTGGACCCAGCGCGCAGCAGTTTAACCCCTGGAAAGCGCACCCGCCCCGAGACAGAATAACTGCGCAAGCCAACGCGTCCATTTTTGATATGGCCGCTAAATACCTCCGGCCCGCCTCGCACAATTTTGCTAACCCAGTGTAGGGTCTCCACATTATGCACCAGCGTTGGCCGCCCGAATAACCCGATCTGCGCCACATAGGGCGGGCGCAAGCGGGGCATGCCGCGCTTGCCTTCAATGCTTTCGATCATCGCGCTTTCTTCACCACAGATATAAGAGCCGGCCCCGCGCCTCAATTCCACGTAATCAGGCGCAATAATCCCTTGTTGCTCTAGTTCAGCAAGTTCACTTAATAGCACTTTTCGAACCTCTGGATACTCATCTCGCAAGTAAATGTATATTTTTTCAACATCTACCGCCCAAGCAGCGATAAGCATACCTTCGAGCATCGCATGGGGCTCTCGCTCTAGATAATAGCGGTCCTTAAACGTCCCCGGTTCGCCTTCATCGGCGTTGACCGCCATAAAGCGCGGGCCATCCTCAGCCCGCACAAAGCTCCACTTTCGACCAGAGGGGAACCCTGCCCCCCCCATGCCGCGCAGGCCTGATTGCAAGACCATGTCCTGCACTTCATCCGGTGTTTTCTCGCCCGCGCGCAGGGCTTCCAACCTACGATAACCGCCATCTTCCCGATAGCCCTCAAAGCGCTCGTAATCGGGTAAGGTATAGTCAGCATCAATAGCAAATTTTACCTTAGATACATCAGCTTGGGTAACATGGTTATGCCCAGCAGCCACCACAGGGGCGGCATCACAGCGCCCCATGCAGGGGGCGCGCACCACAGCCAAATCGGGGTGGCGCGTGGTTAATTCCTCAAAAAGCGCGGTGGCGCCGGCCATTTCACAAGAAAGTGAATCACATACACGCAGGGTCAAAGACGTAGGGGTCCCACCCTC
>JAJRRX010000066.1 GCA_024279075.1 Alphaproteobacteria bacterium
GACATTCAAAAATGTGCGAATCTTCGTCAGAGAAATACTATTAGCCGCTGCCGCACGGCCTTGCGCCGTTTGAATAACCGAAACAGCTGGCGTGTCGATGCTTACGGGGAAGCAGCCAGTTACCATGAAGGTTGCAAGAAGTGTGGGAATAATGCGCATGAATTTGTGTCTCTTCTATTATTGTTGGTGTTAGAATTAAACGCGGAACGAAGCGCCTGCAATCAAAAATAGCATGCTTTGGTGGAGATGCCCCAAAAATTTGTTATTTGAACTGAATGAAGTGGTGAATCGGACTGCCGAAAGCGGGCTTCGGTGTGAAGCGATCATTTTGCAAATACTGGGTATTAAAATGGCACTCAAGGCGCTTGGCTATATCGGCGCCTTCAATCGGTGTCCGCCTATACTATATGTTGGCAGGGTAAACCTCTTTCAAAGAGCGGGCGCGGCTTAAATGCAAAATAACAAAGGGCGACACCACGCGGGCCAAGCGCCACTTCAAGTGCTGGAAGCGGCATAGCTTTTAACGCATTGACACGATTAAGCTTAAGTGGTGCCCCATGACGGATTCGAACCGCCGACCTATTATTTACGAAACAATTGCTCTACCAACTGAGCTAATGGGGCACTGAGGGCGGTTTAGCGGGCTGGGCTTGGGCATTCAAGAGTTTTTGTGCCGTTTCCAGCGCTGTGCTCATGCTGGCGGGGTCAGCCTTGCCTTTTCCGGCGATATCAAACGCGGTGCCGTGGTCGGGCGAGGTGCGAATGAAGGGCAGGCCAAGGGTGATGTTGACGCCTTTTTCTAGGCCGAGATATTTGACGGGTATCAGGCCTTGGTCATGGTATTGCGCCACCACCACGTCAAACTTGCCCTCACGGGCCATCATATAAACCGTATCACCGGGCCATGGCCCGGACACATTCAACCCCTCGGCTTGCATGGCTTTAATGGCGGGGGAAATGATGCGGATTTCCTCATCGCCAAAGCGGCCACCTTCGCCCGCATGGGGGTTTAGGCCCACGACGGCAATGCGCGGGTTTGGCACGCCCATTGCCTCTAGGCCTTGCTGCGCCAGCCTGATTGCGTGGATCTGGGCAGGATAATCTGCCGCGTCAATCGCGTCGCGCAGGGCCATATGGATGGTCACCAGTACGGTTTTTATCTCGTCATTGGCCAGCATCATGGCAACCTCGGCTTTGGCGTGGTCGGCCAATATCTCGGTATGGCCGGGGTAGCTGTGGCCCGCCGCTTTAAGGGCCTCTTTATGAATGGGGGCGGTTATAATTCCGGCAATTTCACCGCTCAGCGATAGCGCAATGCCCTTGGCGATCGCCTGATACGCAGCTTGGCCGGCTTGGGCAGACACCGCGCCCATGGCAGGCAGGGCGGAAAGCTGGCTGGTGGGCAGCAGATTAAACGCGCCTTCACGCCGATCCGTAATCGAGCCCATCTCATAGAGCGGGTATTCAAAGGAATCAGCGGCCCTGCGCATGGCCATGGCATCCCCTAATATTGGAAAGATCGACGGGTCCGGCAAGCGCGCCAGAGTTTTTAGGGTGATTTCAGGGCCAATACCTGCGGGGTCGCCCATGGTTAGGGCCAGTGTTTTATGGGTCATATGCCTGCTTAACGTGGGCTTAACCATACTGGCAAGGACAATTTTATCATTATCCCTTCGGTAAGGAATCAGCCCCTATATTGGCCATGGGAAGTGGACATATGGGGGCCGATATGGCTGGGAATTCAGGGGATAATTTACGCCCTATTATTATCATCAAAAAGAAAAAGATCATTGCAGGCGGGCATCATGGTGGCGCGTGGAAGGTGGCTTATGCTGACTTTGTAACCGCGATGATGGCGTTTTTTCTGCTAATGTGGTTGCTGAACGCGACCAGTGAAGAGCAGCGCCAAGGCATTGCCGCTTACTTTAATCCGGGCATTCCGATTTTTGCCGAAGATGGCGGTGGTGCGGGCATGTTTGGCGGCGAAACCGTTTATTCTGAAGATACCCAAACCGATGTGCTGAGCGGCACAGTGGGCGAGCAGGCCGAGGATGTATCAGGGCAAGATGGCTCCACCGGCACCTCGTCAGAGGACCCTTCCGGCGCGGGTGAGGTTTCAGATGCGCAATTCGCTGAAGTCGAAAATATGTTTCGCGGTAATACCGGTGAAAGCTGGGTCGAGGACCCGCTTTTGCAGCATGTTTCCACCCGCGTTACCGATGAGGGCCTGATTATTGATCTGTTTGATCTGCCGGATTCGCCACTGTTTGAAGCC
>JAJRRX010000067.1 GCA_024279075.1 Alphaproteobacteria bacterium
GCGCTCGACATCTTGGACGATGCGGGCCTTGGCCGCGCAATGTTTTCTGAGGTCGATCCGAACCCGAACGAGAAAAACCTCGAAGCGGGCGTGAAGGTTTACCAAGACGGCGGCCATGATGGCGTTGTCGCTTTTGGCGGCGGCTCTGGCCTTGACCTTGGCAAAATGGTGGCCTTTATGGCAGGCCAAACCCGCCCTGTGTGGGATTTTGAAGACGTTGGCGACTGGTGGACGCGCGCAGACGCCGACTCGATTGCGCCGATTATTGCGGTGCCGACAACCGCTGGCACCGGCTCTGAAGTGGGCCGCGCGTCGGTGATTACCGATAGCGTAACCCACGTGAAGAAAATCATCTTCCACCCCAAAGTGCTGCCTGCGATTGTGATCGCCGACCCCGAGCTTACGGTTGGCATGCCCAAATTCATCACCGCAGGCACAGGGATGGACGCCTTCGCCCACTGCCTTGAGGCCTATTCCTCGCCGCATTACCACCCGATGTCCCAAGGCATTGCCGTGGAAGGCATGCGCCTTGTGAAGGACAACCTGCCCCGCGTTTACGCTGACCCGACCAACATCGAGGCCCGCGCTCATATGCTGAGTGCGGCGATGATGGGGGCCACGGCCTTCCAAAAAGGCCTCGGGGCGGTGCATGCGCTTTCCCACCCGATCGGCGCGGTTTATGGCACGCACCATGGCACCACCAATGCCGTGGTTATTCCGCCTGTGCTGGACTATAACCGCGCCGCGATCGAGGATCGTTTCGACGCCCTCAACGGCTATCTTGGCCTCACCGGTGGCTTTGACGGCTTCCGCGCTTATGTGGTGGAGATGAACGCCAGCCTGAACATGCCCAAAAACCTCACTGAAATGGGGGTTGAGGCCAGCCGGATTGACGAGCTGACGGCCATGGCGCTGAAAGACCCGTCCACCGGCGGCAACCCTGTCGAGATGACCTTTGACAACACCAAGGCCTTGTTCGAAGCCTGCATGTAAACCGTAGGGTGCGTGGTCTCCACGCACCTTTACACAAATCTGCGATTGGGTGTTCGTGTCCTACGGATGTCCCACACAAGTCCGACAGATTTCACAGGCCGTTTTCGAGATGAATTTCCGCGCGTTAACTAGCGACGCATTCGGAGCTGCACAGCCTTAATTCGCCCCCATCGGCACCCCCGCGAGCGCGGTTTCCAGCGGGGTAGGCGCGCCTCCCTCGCCCAGCACCAACGCATCGCCAACCTTTGCCCCGACCAGCCCGCCGATATCGGCTTCTAGCCCCATTAGCTCAGCCGGATTTCGGGTCGCCATCCGCAGGGCTTCCTCCAACGAAACCCCCACCTTTTGCAGCGTCGCAATCCCCTCCATAATTGTGGTATGCGCCCCTGCGAGGGAGCCTTGCGGGTTAATCAAGCGGCCATCTTTCAGAAACACTGTTTCGCCATAAAGCTCAAAATGGTCTGGCCCGCCAACGGTTGGCATGGCGTCTGTTATTAAAATCATCCGGTTTGAGGCGGGCCGCGCGCGGCAGGCAAGCGCCAGCATAGTTGGGTCCACATGCACCCCATCCGCGATGATCGAGGTATAAGCACCGCTATTGATCGCCGCCCCGACCACGCCGGGCGCCCGGTTTTCCATTTGCGACATGGCGTTAAAAAGATGTGTGAACAGCGTGGCCCCTTCGGCCAGCGCGGCCTCTACCACGGCTGCTGTTGCATTGGTATGGCCAAGCGAAACCGTAACGCCCAACGCCACGATTTCAGCCACCTGCCCTGCGTGCGCCGCCTCGGGTGCCAGCGTGAGCAGCACCGGAATGTCCTTTGCTCTCAACCGCTTGAGCTGCGCCATGGTATGGCCATCAAACGGGCGAATATAGCTTGATTTATGGGTGCCATTGCGGGCCAGCGCAATGTGCGGGCCTTCAATGTGAATCCCAACAATGCCAAGCTCACCATAGCTTTCCAACACCGCGCTGACGGCGGCTTCCAGCACCTCTGGCGCATCGGTAATAACCGTTGGCAGCCAGTGGCGGGTGCCGATAGCGTGGTGGGCTTTAGCAATCGCGGCCAGCCCATCACGGTGCGGGCTGCTGTTAAAAAGCACGCCGCCGCCGCCGTTGATTTGAATATCAAAAAAGCCGGGGGAAAGGGTGCCGTCGAGCGGGGTGGCCCTTGCGGGGGCCTTGGGAGCAAGGCGGGTGATCACGCCGTTTTCCACGCAAGCAGCCATATTTTCGTGCAGGGAATGCCCGTCAAATAGCTGGGTCGGAAGGAGCCATTGTTCAGCCATGAGCAGCCTCCTCGAAAAAGTATGGCGCAAGCGCTTGTTGAATATTGGCCAGCACAAAGGCCCGTGCCAAAGGCTGGCCAGCCCGATGCAAAGCCGCCGCGCGGGCAGCCGTTTCTGGGCTGAAACGGGTTGTGACTTGGGCCAAAGGGTCTAGGCTATTCATCAAAGTTTCCACCGCCTCCTTGGCTTCCGGCTGGGCCCAATAATAGCGAATACGGTCCGCAAGGCCAGTGTGGCGCAACCGCTTTAAGGTCGCAGGGTCGCCGTGGTAGTGCGATTGCCAATGGGCGGGGTTGGCGAGCATCAGAGCCTCCATCACCTCGGGCAGA
>JAJRRX010000068.1 GCA_024279075.1 Alphaproteobacteria bacterium
CCCGCGCAAGCCGGTTTCGCCCTTTAGCATCAGCTCGGTCAGCGCCCATTCTTGCGCTGCCATCGCCTTGCCCGCCGCCTCGATCAACCCGCGCTTTGTGTTAGCATTGGAAACCCTGCCGCCAAGCCATTCCACATAGCGAACGACTTCGGAAAAGCTGGCATAAGCGCCGGCATCCCGCGTGCCCATCTCCCACGGCGCATCGGGCGCGCCGATCAGGCTATCATGGGGCAGGGCGGCGAGGCGATCAGATATCCAAGCCAAACCGTAGCCGTGGCGGGAGAATACTTTATAGGGCGAAATCACGTAGCCATCAATGCCGTAAGCCGCTATATCCACCCCGCCGTGGGCGGCATACTGGATGCCATCAACGATGATCAGGCAATCCGGCGCGACCTCGCGAATGGCCGTGGCAATGCCCGCCACATCCATCGCCATGCCTGTAACCGGCGAGCTGTGCAGAATGGTGGCGATGCGGGTGTCTGGGCGGATATGCTGGCGGTAGGCGTCAGGTGTCACAAGGCCCGTTGCGTCATCATGCGGCACGCTGATATAACTATGGCCAGCGATTTTGGCCCAGCGTATGGCGGCACTACGTGAGGCGGGGTGCTCGATGCTGCTACCAATCACGCTGCCTTTTTCAACACCCAAACACGCGGTGCGAATGAGGCGAAACAGCAGCTCAGTGCCGCTTTCGCCCATAAAGGCCTGCCCGTTTGGCGCATTGAGAAACCGCATAAAATCCGCCTTGGCGGTCGCAATCGCCGCACTTCCAGCTTTCGAGGCGATATTATCGCGGCCTTGGTTATCTGGTATTGCGGCATAAGAAGCAGACGTCTCCACTACCGTTTTCAGCGTCAACGCCCCGCCCGCATTTTCAAAGAAAACCCGCTTGCCTTGCTCGGGGCAGGTGTCAACCAGCGCAAAACGGTTGCGGATGTCGGAGAGCAGATCTGGAGCGTCAATTTGCATAGGAGCCTCTTAAGGGAACAGGTTTGGGGTTGCCATACTTATGGCGGAATTTGCTGGCGAAGATCAACGCAAAACTCTGGCCTCGCCACACACGAAAACGCTTGCCGCGCCGCCACCGCGTCGCACACGCATTTTTTATCTTTGATGAAAAAGCCGCCCGCAGGGCGTATGGGCGGCTTTGGTTATGCGCTATGGCTTCGGTTTTACCCGAGGTCGAATTCCACCTCATTACCAAACGGCAGCGCCCGCAGCCTTTGCCCTGAAGCCGCGAATATCGCGTTGCCGAGCGCGGCGGCTAATGGCGGTGTTCCGGGCTCTCCGGCTCCACCCATACGGGGGGAGTTTTCCAACAAGGCGACCTCTATCGGCGGCACGCCCGCCATGCGCAGCGCGTCGTAATCATAGAAGTTTTCTTGCATGACCCGCCCGTCGTCAAAGGTGATCTCCTGCCCGATGGCGGCTGACAGGCCATAGATAATAGCCGAAGTTATCTGCGCTTCGAAGTTGGCAGGGTCAAGTACCATCCCGGGGTCCGCCACCGCCCAAATCTTCTCGACCTTCACCGCCCCGCCGCGCATATCCACCTGCACCACTTCGGCCACCCAAGTGCCAAAACTCAGGGTGTGAGCGATGCCTTGGCCCACACCTTCTGGCAGGGCCTGCCCCCAATTCGCCATTGCCGCTACTGCTTTCAGCGCTTCCCGCGCCGGCGCGTGCCGCTCATCTTTCATCATAGAAAGGCGCATCGCCAGAGGGTCTTGTCCGCCTGCCGCTGCTAGTTCATCCAGAAAGCTTTCATGCACAAAACCATTGATCGAGTTCCCGACCGAGCGCCAGAAGCCCACCGGAATATCGGTGTCTATCTGATGCGCAGCAAAGCGGCTATGGGGCCAGCTGAAAGGCTGATCAAAGCTACCATCAAGGATAGAGCGGTCAGGGTTCGAGCGCTCGGCAAACTCGGGGAAGGAACGCCGCATCACGGATTTATTGATTGAAGGCGCGGCCACGCGGTAATCCAACGCCTCGGGCATGCCATCTTTCAGCGTCGCTTTCAGGCGGGCCTCGGCCATCGGGCGGTAAGTATCATGCCGGATATCTTCCTCGCGGCTCCATGTCACTTTTACGGGCTTGCCACCGGTTTGCGCGGCAATCGCGGCGGTGTAAAGCGGCACGTCTACCTCTGTTCTACGGCCAAAACCACCGCCCAAGCGGGTGGTGATCACGTTCACATCCTCGGGTTCAATCCCGAGCAATTTGGCCGTGGCCATAGCCGCAATGCCGGGCGCCTGCGTGCCAAGCCAAAGGTCAAGCTTGCCATCTTTAAACTGTGCTGTGGCATTCATGGGTTCCATGGTGGTGTGAGCGAGGTAAGGCAGGCTGTAGTTGGCCTCGATCACCTCGGCCCCGAGCATCGCCTCTTCGGGGTCGCCTTCGCCGCCTAGGGTAAAGCTGGCCTCTTTATCCAGTGCCTCATTCCACAGCGCCTTTAGGCCGGTTGTATCGGCGGGGTAGTCTGCCGCCTCCCATTCAAGGGCCAACGCCCGCGCGCCCTCAAAAGCGGCCCATGTGTTGCTGGCAATAATGCCAAAGCCATAGCCCGTAGTGGTGATAATCTCCACCACGTTCAGCACACCGGGCACGGCCATCGCCGCCGCTTCATCCGCGCTTTTCGCCTTGGCCCCAAAGCGCGGAGACATGGCAACGGTGGCGTAAAGCATATCGGGGAGTTGCACATCTATGCCGTATATAGCTGCGCCCGTGACCTTCTCATGAAGTTCCACTCGAGGCTGGCTTTTGCCAAGGATGCGCCACTCGGATGGGTCTTTGAGAGCTGGCGGTTTGGCTAAAGTGAGCTTGGCGGCCTCGGAGGCCAAATCGCCATAGGTTAGGCGCCCGCCGCTTTGGTTGATAACCTCAGCACGCTCGGTGGTCAGCCCGCTGGCATCCACGCCCCAGCGCTTGGCCGCCGCTTCAAGCAATACCGCCCGCGCCGTCGCGCCCGCCTCGCGCATTTTCTCAAACCCGTCAATAGCCGCTGAAGAGCCACCCGTAACCTGTAGCGCCAGAAATTTGCCGAGCACCCCCATAGCACCCCGTGCAGTTTCGGCAATAAAGCCATCCTCAAAAAACGGAAACGGTGCGCCTTCTTTTAGCATGGCACCATTATAGTAAGCCGCCGCCGCAGGCCCGTGCTCGGTGGCGATCTGGTCCATATCTGCGCCTAGCTCTTCGGCGACCAAAGCGGCGAGGGTGGTGTGAATGCCTTGCCCCATTTCGGCACGGGGCGTGATAATGGTGATGGTGTTATCGCTGCCAATAATCACATAGGGCGTGAAGGAAAAGTCTCCCTCAGCTAGCGTATCCGGCAGCGGGTTGGGGTAGGGCTTTTTGTAATAATAGTAGCCCACGGCCAGCCCACCAGCGGCGGCAAGACCAAGGCCCAGAAATCCACGGCGGGTATATTTAGCAATCTTTCCCATGGCTTACCCCTCCATCCCAGCAGCTTCATGAATGGCGGCCCGCAAGCGCGGATAGGTGCCACAGCGGCAGAGATTGGTCATCACCGCGTCAATATCCGCATCCGTCGGCTGCGGGACCTCCTCCAGTAAAGCCACAGCCGCGAGGATCTGCCCGCTCTGACAATAGCCACATTGAGGCACCTCGTGTTTGATCCAAGCTTCCTGCACCTTATGCAGCCGCTCGCCATCAGGCAGGCCCTCAATGGTGGTGATCTCGCCGTCCACATCCGCTGCGGCGGTCACGCAAGTGCGGGTTGGGACGCCGTTAATAAGCACCGTGCAAGCCCCGCAGGCACCGACACCACAGCCAAACTTTGGCCCCTTTATATCCAGCATATCGCGCAGCACCCAAAGCAGGGGCATGTCCGCTGGCACCTCAACCAGATGGCGTTCTCCGTTGACTTGCAATTCCATAGCGGCGCTCCTAATAAGTGACCTTTGGTCTCTTAGAGCGCAGAATCGCGTGGCTGTCAATAAGAGACTGACGGTTTCTTATTGTATTTTACGGGCCACCCCGTTAGAATTCCCACATGACTCAGCCCACCTTCATCCGCGCCCGCACTCCTGAGGCCAAAGCCGAGCGGCGATCGGCCATTTTAGAGGCGGCAGTGGCATTGCTGGCCCAAGGCGGGATTGAGCACACCACGCTTAACGCTATAGCCTTAAAGGCGGGGATCACCAAATCCAACATTTACCGCTATTTTGAAAGCCGAGAAGAGATTTTGATGCGGCTCCTCACGCAAGACCTGCGAGAGGCCAGCCAAGCGCTTTCGCAAGCGCTCACCACGCCGCGCCCGCTGTCAGAGGTCGCCGCCACGCTGGCAAATGGCCTTGCTGCCAACCCGCGCCTGTGCCTGCTGATCAGCATTACGGCTTCAACGCTGGAGCACAATATCTCCACCGAAACCCTGCGTGAAATCAAGCGTGATATGATATCATCGCTCGAAACCACGGCGGGGGCATTACACAAAGCCCTCCCCGAAATCCCGCTTGAGCAAGCGGGGAACGCTGTTCAAATCCTGTTTACGCTCTCTATCGGTCTATGGCCTCATAGCACCCCTGGCATTGCCTTGGCGACGCTCTACCAAGAGCCTGAATTTGCGGCATACAATCAAGATTTTGGCGAGGCCCTCCGGCGCGCCACCCAAGTGATGCTCAAAGGTTTTACATACTAAGCCAACACAAACGCCCTGCGAGCTATATCTGTCGTTTAATACCGCGCCACGGCTTGTTTGATTTCGTCAATACCTGCCGGAATTTTCTCGCGGCTAATCGAGGAATAGGCCAGCCTGAAAAAGTTCTTCGGCCCGCCTTCTCCATGAAAAAACGGTGCGCCTGCTTCTATCAACACGCCTCGGGTTTCTAGCTGCACGGCCAATACTTCGGTGTCTATATGGTTAGGCGCTTCCACCCAGAAGTTGGAACCACCAAACGCCGCCCGCCCCGCTACATTTAGCCCGCTACCCGCCAATGCCTTTCCCATCACTGTCCGGCGTTTTTGAAACTCGGTGCGCATGCGTTTGATCATGGCGTCATAATGACCGAGGCCAAGGAAATAGGCGGTGGTGCGCTGTATATGGCCCGGCGGGTGGCGCAGCGTGGCGAGGCGCAGGGCGCGGGCTTGCTCAATAAGCGGCTCAGAGGCCACCATATAGCCCAGCCGCAGCCCCGGAAACAGGCTTTTGGAAAAGCTGCCCACATAGACCACACGGCCATCGGTATCGAGAGATTTCAGCGCAGGGGACGGCGGCTTCAGGAAGCCCATTTCAAACTCGTAATCATCTTCCACGATCAGGAAATCACGCTCACGGGCCAGCCGCAGCAAATCATAGCGCCGCTTCATCGGCAGGGTCGCCATGGTCGGGCAATGGTGGCTTGGGGTGGCAAAAAGCACGTCGAGGTTTTGCGGCAGGGCTTCCGGCGGCAGGCCTTCATCGTCAATTTGCACCGGCACGGTTTTGCAGCCTGCATGGCGCAACACCTCGCGGATACCGTGGTAGCCGGGGTTTTCAAACGCCGCCGTGCTATCGGCATCCAGCAATAGCTGTGCCGCCATCCACATGGCATTTTGCGCCCCAACTGTGACGAGGATTTGCTCGGGTCGCGCAAGGATGCCGCGCCGTGGCAGGGTGTGCCGCGCGATGAATTTAATCAGCTCTGGGTCATCATGGCCCGCATAATCCGAGGTTAGGCTGTCAAACTCCTTTTTGCCCAGCGCTTGCAGGGCACACAGCCGCCAATGGGCTTGGTTAAACAGCGTCGGATCAGGCTGGCCACAGATAAACGGATAGGGGTAGTGGCGCCAATTCACCTCTTTTTTCACCGTTTTACCGCCAGCAAAACGGCGGCGTAGGGCCTTGCCCCAATCCACCAGGTCTCCTGTGGTTTCGCCCGGAAGATTAGGCAGCGGCACACTGGGCGCGGTTTCGGAAACATAATAACCCGAGCGCCCTTGTGCCGTGATGTAATCATCCGCCACCAGTTCATGATAGGCCAGCGTTACCGTAATTCGTGAAATCCCCAAATGCATCGCCAATTTGCGCGAGCTTGGTAGCTTTTCCCCCGCCGCAAAGCGGCCTGACAGGATGGCAGAGGCCACGATCTGGCGAATTTGGTTTTGCAGCGACCCCTGAAATTGCGGGTCCAAAAAGAACATATCTTCGGCGAGGGGCATGGTTTTCCAATCTGGACTTAAATCGAGGTTCAAACTGGGGGTAATGGAAACACAAAGCTGTGTCTACGGTCAAGTCAGAACCGCACAAAGCGCGGGTCTCGCATTCTCACATTTGTTATAAAAGGAGCGGTCATGGCCTATGATCACAGCACCAACTCGCTTGAAGAATACTGGATTCCGTTTACCGACAATAAAGGCTTCAAAAGCGACCCCCGTTTGATCGTTTCCGGCAGCGGAAATTACATGACCAACCACCAAGGCGGCCAAGTGATTGATGGCTCCTCGGGGCTTTTCTGCTCGCCAGCGGGCCATGCCCACCCCAAAATCGTGGAAGCGGTGCATGAAACCATGAAAGAGCTGACTTACGTTGCGGCTTTTGGCACGTCACATCCGCTGAGCTTTGCGCTGGCGTCTAAGCTGGCGGGGATGCTGCCTGAAGAAATCAACCACGTTTTCTTCGTCAGTTCCGGCTCCGAGGCGATTGATACCGCCCTAAAAATGGTGATGGCTTACCATGCCGCCAACGGGCAGGATCGCTCGCGCTTTGTCTCCCGCGAACGCGCCTATCACGGGGTGAATATCGGCGGTGTGTCGCTTTCTGGCCTTGTGAACAACCGTAAAACCTTCCCTGCCGTGATGCCCAACATCGTGATGATGCGCCACACATGGGACGAGGGTGAGCTGTTTGTGCAAGGCCAGCCCGAAGGGCGCGGCGTGGAGCTGGCGAATGATCTTCAGCGCGCGGTGAATACCTTTGGCGGGCAAACCATTGCCGCTTGTTTCGTGGAGCCGGTGGCTGGCTCAACCGGCGTGCTTAACCCGCCCAAAGGCTACCTTGAGCGGCTGCGCGAAATTTGCGATGCCGAGGGCATTTTGCTGGTGTTTGACGAAGTGATCACCGGCTTTGGCCGCATCGGCGGCAAGTTCGCGGCCGATGTGTTCGGCGTTACGCCAGACATTATGACCTTGGCCAAAGCGCTCACCAACGGCGCCATCCCCATGGGCGCAGTTGCGGTGAAAGACAGCATTTATGAGGTGATCACCGATAGCGCCGCCCCCGGGGCCATCGAGTTCTTCCATGGCTACACCTACTCCGGCCACCCCGCCGCCTGCGCCGCCGGTCTCGCCTCGCTGAGCCTTTACCAAGAGGAAGGCCTGATCGAGCAAGCCGCTGCTTTGTCACCCTACTTCCTAGAGGCCGCCTACTCTCTACGCGACCACCCGTTAGTAAAAGACATTCGCGGCATCGGCTCTCTGGTGGGGGTGGAATTGCACGAAGGCACGGCCCCCGGGGCGCGGGGCGGACAATGCCAGAAAGACCTGTTCTGGAACGGCATGCACGTGAAGTTCACCGGAGATTCCGGCATCCTCGCCCCCATGTTCATCGCCGAGAAAAGCCATATCGACGAGATGATAGGCAAGCTGCGGCTAACACTCGACGGGCTAAACTAACCGTAGGGTGCGTGGTCCCCCACGCACCTTCGCAATCGGTGCGTGCAAAGCACACACCCTACGGCAGGCGCCCACTGAGCGCAGCGAGGCCACCGCCCAAACGTGTGGGGATTTTTGCGCTAGCAAAAAGACCTACACGGAGGGTTCCCCGCTGCGTTGCCCTTAAAACGCCAGACTTGCCTTTGGCTCTGCGGGGGCTTTGGAGAGGTAAGTGCTTTGGTCAAGCTCATCCTAAGCCCCCACTCGCCAAAGGCACCTTTTCAGCAAGCTGAACGGTTTTTGCCTCCGGCCCTAACCTCGCTACGCTCGGCGGGGGTCGCACTTTCTTGCACGCTCTACAATGAAGCCGCCAGCCGCGTGCCTTGGTTGATCGCCCTTTTGGCGTCTAGTTCGGAGGCCACGTCAGCGCCGCCGATAATGTGGCAGCTTATGCCCGCCGCTTCCAGCGCATCGGCGAGGCTGCGCTCTGGGATTTGTCCCGCGCAAAGCACGATGGTGTCAGCTTCAATTAACCGGCGGTGCTCGCGGGTCTCAATATCTGAAACCACCAGCCCCTCGGGCGTGATTTCATCATAAATCACCCCGCCGACCATCTGCACGCCTTTCATCTTCAAGGCCGCGCGGTGGATCCACCCCGTGGTTTTACCCAGCCCCTTACCGAGCTTGGTGGATTTCCTTTGCAGCAGCGTCACCGCCCGCGTGGGTGGCTCGGGCTGGGGGCCGTTGCCAGCGAGGCCACCGCGCGAGATCGACGGGTCACCCACGCCCCATTCGGCTTTCCATGCCTCAAGGTCTAGCGTTGGGCTTTCGCCTGTCACCAGATATTCGCAAATATCAAAGCCGATGCCGCCTGCGCCGATCACAGCCACGCGCTCGCCAACCTTGGCCCCGCGCAGCACCTCGGTGTAGCTCAGCACATGGGGGAGGTTTTGGCCTTTTATTTCGGGGTCACGCGGCTTGGCCCCTGTGGCGATGACCACCTCGTCAAAGCCCGTCAGGTCCTCCGCCTGCACCTTTTTACCTAGCTTCACAGCCACGCCAGAGTCTTCCAGCATCGCGCCATACCATGCCACAAAGCCCTTAAATTCTTCTTTTCCCGGCACCTGTTTGGCGAGGTTGAGCTGGCCGCCGATTTTTTCGGCTGCGTCAAACAGAGTTACGTTGTGGCCCCTTTGCGCCGCTGCAATGGCCGTGGAAAGGCCCGCTGGGCCAGCGCCAACCACGGCAATTTGCTTGGCCTCTTCCACGGGTTGGAGCACTAGTTCCGTTTCGTTACAGGCGCGGGGGTTTACCAAACACGTAGACATTTTCAGGCTGAACGTGTGGTCAAGGCAGGCTTGGTTGCAGGCAATACAAGGCGCGATCAGGGCGGCTTTCCCTGCCGCCGCTTTGGCGACAAACTCAGCATCTGCCAAGAAGGGGCGGGCCATGGAGACCATATCAGCCGCGCCCTCGGCTAGCACCTCTTCAGCCACCTCGGGGGTGTTGATCCGGTTACTGGTGATCACCGGAATGCCGACCTCCCCCATCAGCTTTTTGGTGACCCAAGCAAAAGCAGCGCGGGGCACCGAGGTGGCGATGGTCGGGATGCGGGCCTCGTGCCAGCCGATGCCAGAGTTGATGATGCTAGCGCCAGCGGCCTCAATGGCTTTGGCGAGCTGCACGACCTCTGCCCATGTTGAGCCGTTAGGGGTCAGGTCGATCATCGACAGGCGGTAAATGAGGATGAACTCTGGCCCGACGGCGGCGCGCACACGCTTTACCACCTCGACGGGCAGGCGCATCCGGTTTTCAAAAGAGCCACCCCAGCGGTCCACTCGTTTATTGGTGTGGGTGACCAGAAACTGGTTGAGGAAATAGCCTTCCGACCCCATCACCTCCACCCCGTCATAGCCCGCTTGCTGGGCGCGGGTGGCGGCGGTGACGATATCGGCGATTTGCTTTTCGATGCCCGCTTCATCGAGTTCATTGGGCTTGAACATTGAAATCGGGGATTTTATCGCGGAGGGGGCCACACATTCCGGCGTAAACCCATAGCGCCCCGCATGCAGGATTTGCATCGCGATCTTGCCGCCTTCCGTGTGGACTCGCGCCGTCACTGTCGCGTGGTTGGCGATATCCTCATCGCTAAACAGCCCCGCCGCGCCGGGCATCACCGCGCCTTCCTTATTGGGGGCCATGCCGCCGGTCACGATCAGCCCGACACCGCCCTTGGCCCGCGCGCCGTAAAACGCGGCCACACGGCCCCAATCGCCCGCCTCCTCCAGCCCTGTGTGCATAGACCCCATCAGCACACGGTTGCGCAGGGTGGTGAAGCCAAGGTCGAGCGGTTTGAGCAGGTGAGGGTATGTCATCAGGTGTCCTTTGTCGGTTTTTGCCAGTCTTGCTGATGGGGGGTGAAATGTCACCCCTAACCGTGCGGAAAAGTGGCGGTGCGTCGGGCTGTGTGGCCGGGGCGTTGATGGGCAAGCATACAGCAACTAGCATTTCTCTTTGGAAAGCGACATTCAATATCACGTACTCACGGCATGCGGAAAGCAAAGTCTTCACAGTGATCAGCGATGGTGCATTGACCGGAGTGTTTGGCAGCGCTGCGCTTGAAGGCACATGGTCATGGGAAGGCAGATATTGGTGTCGCACATTGGCCACGGTCCGCCCCGGCTCGGGCTGTCAGGCTTGGAGCGTGAACGGTAATGAAGCCACCTTTACTCGAGCGCGCGGAACTGCGGGCACCGCCACCTACACTATTCGGTAAACTGCCTGCCTAATTGGCCGCCTGCATGGCGGCCACAAAAGCCTCCAAAATGGCCTTTATCCGCTTCTGATCGGGGTCCGCTGCATTATACCCCGTGGCCGAAAGCGCGGCGAGTCGCCCGTTAACTTCGGTAAAGGCCCGCCAAAATCGCGGGGATTCGCCGGTATGTGTGGTGGGGGTGGCGTCCTGAATAAAGGCATAGATCGCATTATCCGTGCGCGTGATTGAGAGCACGTTCAGCGTTTCTGGGTTGCGGCTTTTGCTTAGGGTGAGCTGGCCAAGCGGGGTTTCGAGGAAGGTTTGAAGCTGCGTAAGGGCGCGGCTCAAGCTCTCCTCGCTGCCCGGCAGGCCTTTGTTGGAAATGCTGGCGGTAAGCACGGCTGAAATCGGCACCCGCGCAATGCTTGGCCCTTCGCCGGGGTTCACTGCGCAATCGGACAGGAAAATAAACGCCCCGACGCGGGCTTCATCCACCAAGCGCTCATCAATACAAAAGCCTTGCGGGCCCGCCACCGTGATATCCACCCCCCCTGCATTGACCACCCGCGCGCGCAAAATCCCCTCGGTCGGGGAAAAGGCACAAGCCGCGATAAACGGGATAAGTGCCAGTAGCAGGCGAGGTTTGGTGAATATCGGCATAAAATCGCTCCCAAGAATTTTGCCGGAGCCTAGCGGCAGAATTGCCTAAGCTCAAGCGTTGCGATTGTGATCGGGCCAGCATAATGTGGGGCGCAATTGAGGAAACCCAAAATGCTGCCCAGAAAGACCCATAAATTCGAGGCCTATACCGCCTGCGCAGAGGCCTATTGCGAGCCGTGGCGCACCGC
>JAJRRX010000069.1 GCA_024279075.1 Alphaproteobacteria bacterium
CGGCGGTTTTCTGAAAGGATGCCCGCGATATCGTCTATCGAGCCATTGGGGTTTTCAGCATACCGAAAGGCGATACGATCCTCGGATTGCAGTTTGAACAGCAGGTCGCCATCGGCAATGTAGTTGCCATCATGGTGCGCTACAGGCACCGTAAGGCGCTGGCCTTTGGCGAGGGTATTGGTGAAGGGGCTGTTGGCGGTCGCGGAAACAAGCTCCACATCTTTACACACAAATTTCAGCCCCGCATTGCGCATCAGCGCACCGGGCAGCAGGCCTGACTCAATCAGCACCTGAAAGCCGTTACACACGCCGATCACATGGCCGCCTTTGTTGGCAAAATCGACCACGGCCTGCATAATCGGCATTCTTGCGGCAATCGCACCGCAGCGCAGGTAGTCTCCAAAGCTAAAGCCACCGGGCAGGGCGACCACATCTAGCCCCTCGGGCAGGCTGGCCTCTTTATGCCAGACCATTTCAGCGGCACGGCCAGAGGCGCGCTCTAAGCCCACGGCGAGGTCACGGTCGCAATTAGATCCGGGAAAAACAATGACAGCGGATTTCATGAGTTCATCCTTTTTAAGTCGCGTTTGCGGGCAATCGCTTTGATCCAAAGCCACAGCACCAGCGAGATGAGGGTAAACATGGCCCCGATAGTGAGGAGAACAATGGCACCAAAGTAGTTGAAAGCGAAACCGGGGAAGCGGACATTTCCTTTGGTTTCCGGATCAAACAAGATGCTATGCTCGGAGCCGATATCAAAATTAAATTCGGGCGATGCCAGCCCAAGCGCAGCTTGGATTTGGCTGCCATCCGTCCAAATATACAAAAACTCCGGATTATAAAGCGTGAGGGGCCCATCGGTACTTGCAGTGGTTTGTGAGTTGATTTTGCTCACCGTGCCAATGGTTTCTTGCGCATTGGCAACCCAGAGATAACTGGAAATGAGCCATATAATGCCTGCGCCTAAAAAAACGGCAGGCATGGTCCAAATCAGCACCTTGGCGCGCCATGTTGGCACAGACGTATCCCCAACGGTTTTACGAAAGAAAAACCCGTTGGCTGCGCTCATCCCAAAACCTCAATGCGGTAATCCTCGATCACTGTATTAGCTAGCAGCTTTTCGCACATCTCTTTCAGCATCGCTTTGGCCTTGGCTGGGTCGGTTTCAGCCAGTTCCAGTTCGATCACCTTACCTTGGCGCACACCTTCGACGCCAGCAAAACCAAGCGATCCCAGCGCGTGCTGGATGGCCTTGCCTTGGGGGTCCAAAACGCCGGTTTTCAGGGTAATATCAACGCGGGCTTTCATGGGGATACTCCTCTAATGGACCAATTTAGGGCCAGTGCCATTGCCGGATTTTTTAGGCATAACCCCAAGGCGGGTGGCCAGCTCGGTATAGGCATCAGCAAGGTTGCCAAGGTCTTGCCTAAACACGTCTTTATCCAGCTTTTCGCCGGTTTCAATATCCCACAAGCGGCAGCTATCGGGGGAAATTTCATCGGCCACGATCAGGCGTTGGAAATCACCGTCATATATCCGGCCAATCTCGATTTTGAAATCCACGAGCTTAATGCCGATGCCAAACATAATGCCTGACAGAAAATCATTTACCCGCAGGGCGAGGCTGACCATCTCGTCGAGGTCATGCTGCTGCGCCCAGCCAAAAGCAATGGCGTGCTCTTCGGTGACCATCGGGTCGCCCAAGCTGTCGTCTTTGTAATAAAACTCTACAATCGGGCGGGGCAGGAGGGTGCCTTCGTCAATGCCAAGCCGCTTGGACATGGAACCAGCGGCGATATTGCGCACCACAACCTCCAAGGGGATGATTTCGACCTGCTTTACGAGCTGCTCGCGCATGTTAAGCCGGCGTATAAAATGCGTCGGCACGCCAATGGCGTTCAGCCCGGTCATAAAGTGCTCGGATAGGCGATTGTTCAACACGCCCTTGCCCTCGATCACTGCATGTTTTTCAGCGTTAAAGGCGGTGGCGTCATCCTTGAAATACTGCACAACTGTGCCGGGCTCTGGCCCTTCATAGATGATTTTGGCCTTGCCTTCATAGATCATTTTGCGCCGTGCCATAGCTGTGCTCCGCAATTAAGGGGTGGGGATAGCCGCTCTATAGGGGCAACGCGCGGCTTAAGCAATGATTCCGTGC
>JAJRRX010000070.1 GCA_024279075.1 Alphaproteobacteria bacterium
GGCTGAAAAAGAGCGCCTGAAAAAAATGCGCTATCTGCTGATTTTCTCGGCGGTGCTGACCTTGCCCCTCGTGGCGCAGATGGTCTCTATTTTCTTGGGGTTAGGGTTCCACCTGAAACCCTGGATGGAGATCGCGCTGGCCACGCCGGTGCAGTTTTACGTGGGTTCCCGCTACTATATCGGCGCATGGCATGCACTTAAGGCCAAGGCCGGCAATATGGATATGCTGGTGGCCATTGGCACCACGGCGGCCTATCTTTATAGTCTCTGGCTGGTTTTCACCCTCGGCGATGCCGCGCAGGGCCTGCTTTATTTTGAGGCCTCGACCGTGGTGATTACCCTCGTGCTTGCGGGTAAATATATGGAAAACAGCGCCAAGCGGTCTGCCAGCTCGGCCCTGCGCCAGCTCTTGGGGCTATGGCCAACCAGTGCCACCATTCTCACCGATGCGGGCGAAGTTATCACCGCGATTGACCAAGTGAAAATCGGCGATGTGGCTTTGCTGCGCCCCGGCGGGCGTGTGCCGGTTGATGGTATTATTGTTGAGGGTGAAAGCGAACTAGATGAAGCGTTGATCACGGGCGAGTCCATGCCGGTATTGCGGGTTGTGGGGGATGAAGTGATCGCCGGTGCCATCAACGGTGGCGGCGTGCTGAAGATTGAAACCATGCGGGTGGGCGAAGATACCACCCTCGCAAAGGTGGCAAGCATGGTCGAGTCGGCCCAAGTGGGCAAAGCGCCGATCCAGAAACTGGTGGACCAGATTTCGGCGATCTTTGTGCCAACCATTATTGTGCTGGCGCTGGTGACCTTTGGCATTTGGCTGGCGGTTGGGGCCAGCTTTGAAACCGCGATTGTGGCGATGATTTCGGTGCTGGTGATTGCCTGCCCCTGTGCGCTTGGCTTGGCCACGCCAACGGCGCTGGTGGCGGGCACAGGCTCGGGCGCTAAAGCGGGGATTTTGATCCGTGATATCGAAACGCTGGAGCGCGCCAAAACCATTGACGCCGTGGTGTTTGATAAAACCGGAACGCTCACGGAAGGCAAGCCGACTGTGGCCGAGATCAAAGCTTTTGAAGGCGATGAGGAAAGCCTGTTGGCGCTGGGCGCTGCGGCGCAATCCGGCTCCGAGCACCTGCTTGGCAAAGCGATTGTGGCTGAAGCCGAGGCGCGCGGGATTACGCCGCTGGAAGCCAAAGATGCCAAAGCCACGGCGGGTGAAGGGATCGAGGTAACGGTAGACGGCGCGCTTGTGCGCATGGGCCGGGGCCGCTTTGCGGTTACGGATATGGACCCTGCCCAAGAGAAGCTGGCGCTTGAAATGCGCGATGGTGGTCGCACGGTTGTCTGGCTCTCGAAAGCGGGCAAAGCGGTGGGCCTTGTGGCCTATACCGACCCTGTGCGCCCCGAAGCCAAGGCCGCGATCGAGCAACTGCACAAGCGCGGTGTTGAGGCTTATCTAATGACGGGTGACAATGCTGAAACGGCGGCCAAAGTGGCGGCTGAGCTTGGGATCGACAAAGTGATCGCCGATATGCGCCCCGAAGATAAAGCCCGTGAAGTGAAGGCTTTGCAAGCGGGCGGCAAACATGTGGCCATGGTCGGCGACGGCGTGAATGATGCCCCCGCACTGGCGGAAGCCACGCTTGGCATTGCCATGGGCGGCGGCGCGGATGTGGCGATTGAAACCGCTGGCTTTGTGCTAATGCG
This sequence comes from Alphaproteobacteria bacterium, assembly GCA_024279075.1. GTDB lineage: Bacteria > Pseudomonadota > Alphaproteobacteria > Rhodobacterales > Rhodobacteraceae > UBA3077. The sequence continues at coordinate 1,711 of JAJRRX010000070.1, forward strand.
CAATGATCCGCGCTTGGTGCCAGCCGCCCTTGATGTGTCGGCCAAGACCGCGCGCAAGATCAAGCAAAACCTGTTTTGGGCCTTTGCTTATAATGTGATCGGCATTCCGATTGCGGCGTTCGGGTATCTGGACCCAGCGGTGGCCGGTGCGGCCATGGCGTTTAGCTCGGTCTCGGTGGTCAGCAACTCGTTGCTCTTGAAACGTTGGAAACCGGAGGTAGGAAAATGAACATAGGTGATGCGGCAACCCAAAGCGGGTTGCCAGCCAAAACCATCCGCTATTATGAGGATATCGGGCTGGTGGCACCGGGGCGCTCGGGAAATGGCTATCGGGATTTTTCCGATAGCGACTTGCACAAACTCGCCTTTGTGCAGCGCGCCCGTAGCCTTGGGTTTTCGATCGAAGAATGCCGCGCGCTGCTCTCAC
>JAJRRX010000071.1 GCA_024279075.1 Alphaproteobacteria bacterium
ACAGGGGCCATACTGGTGGCGCTCGGGCATGAAAACGCGGGTGTGTTTTCTAATGATGACGCGCTGTGTAATGCCTTCCTGAAAGCCGCCGAGGCCGAGGGGGAGGGCGCGTGGCGCATGCCGCTGGCCAAGGCCTATGACAAGCTGATCGACACCCGCATGGCCGATATGAAAAACACAGGCGGGCGGATGGCGGGGTCGATCACTGCCGCGCAATTCTTGCAGCGCTTTGTGAAGGACGACATGCCGTGGATCCATCTGGATATCGCAGGTGTCGCCTCGCCGGGGCCAACGGGGCTGGCCCCCAAGGGCGCAACAGGCTGGGGTGTGCAGGCGCTCAACCGCCTGATTGCTGACAATTTTGAAGGTTAACAGGTGGAAATCCGCTTTTATCACCTGACCCAAACCCCGCTGGAGCATACCCTGCCTAATCTGCTGGCCAAATCGCTAGAGCGCGGCTGGCGGGTGCTGGTGCAGGGCGGGGATGAAGCGCGGCTTAGGTTTTTGGACAGCCATCTCTGGACCTTTTCCGAGGACAGCTTTTTGCCTCATGGGCTGGAAGGCGAGGGCGGGGCGCAGCCGATTTGGCTCACGACCTCTGATAGCAACCCAAACCAAGCAGGGGTGCTAATGTTGATCGACGGTGCCCGCGCCACGCCCGCGCGCATGCAGGGCTTTGACCTTGTAACCCTGTTTTTTGACGGGGCCGACCAAGCTGCCGTTACGCTAGCGCGCGAAGATTGGAAAGCCGTTACTGAAGCCAAGCTCCCTGCTGTCTATTGGGCGCAAGAAAATGGCACTTGGGTGCAAAAAGCCAAATCAGAAGCGTGAGCGCTTACTCAAGGAGAATAAGTCTTCTCCGTTGTTTAAGATGCACTCAAGGGTTGAAGTAACACTCCGAAAACTGATAGATAGGCAAATGGATGCCCGTATTTTCGCGTTTGCGTTCTATGCTCTAAGTCATTGAAGATCGTCTATCTATGCAACAAACAGATATTGGTAACGCGAATGTCCTTATTCATATAGGCTGCCACAAAACTGCGTCGAGTTGGCTGCAAGAGAGAATCTTTGATAACACTGACCTCAACTTTTCAGCGTTACATATGCCTGCTGCCAAAGAGGCGTCTTCGATTCGGCGTTTAAAATCTGTGGCGGAAATGATGCTTTTGAAAAACGCGTCCAAACAGTATTTAGGCCCGCATTATAAGCCTTTTGGGGATTTTTCAGCCACGTTTGCAGGGCAAATATTTGCGGCTAAACAAACCCATGTTTTGAGCCATGAAAGGCTTTCCGGCAACCCTCATAGCGGCGGTTTTGACCGGGTAACAAACTGCCTGAAACTACAGGAAATTTTGCCTTCTGCCAAAATTCTGATGGTTTTTAGAGAGCAAAAAACCATGATCCGCTCTTGCTATCACCAATATATCGTTGCGGGTGGTAGCCTGTCTTTGTCGGGCTATATGCGGATGAAGTATAATTCCATTGTCCCGACATTTAACCTCGAGTATTTTCGCTATGATGATTTATTTGAGCTTTATGCCAAAAGCTTTGGTGCTGAAAATGTGTTGGCTTTACCCTATGAAATGTTCAGCCAAACCCCTTCCGAATTTTTGCAGCACATCCAGCGCTTTGTTGGCTCGGGCGCCGATATGTCCCATGTGGATAGCAAAACAAAAGTGAACGACCGGAAAAACCCGTGGTTGCTGGTGAAATTTCGCCTTCTTAATAGGTTAGTGCGGCAAATAAATTTTTTTGAGCTCTCAAAGAAACGCCGCTCTCTGGCGCATTTACTCTCTTGCGCGCCGGTGATTAAAAACTTGAAATCCACCAGCATTCTAAAGCGCCAAGAGCGCCGCGAGATGGACTTTATTGCGCGTGAGATCGAAAGTTTTTTCACCCAGAGCAACCAAAACCTCGAAGCGCTTTCTGGCATATCCTTGCCGCAATACGGCTATAAATAGGCAAGAATCACATATTTTAATGCGATAACAGCACTGGCATTTTCGCCTTTTTAAGCACAGTATTTGTGACCCCGCCAAACAGGTCTTCCGCCAGTTTTGCGTGCTCATAGGCCCCCATTGCCAATATCCCGACCTCTTGCTCTTTCGCCGTTGCCAGAATGGTTTTTGCAATTTTGCGGGCTTTTTTCCTCACCAGTTTGGCCTTAAACCCGTGCCGCTCCAGTTGCAGCAAGGCGGGCTGCGCTTTCTTCGCCGCTGCTTCCGGCTCACCAATACAAAGCACCGATACTTTGGCGTTGTGCGCCATCAGTTTCATCACCTCCGACATTGCCCTTGAAGCGGCCCGTTTGCCATCCCATGCCAGCAACACGTGGCTGTTAAAACTGGCGGCATCATAGCCCAATGGCACCAGTAAAACCGGTTTGCCGCTGTTGCGGGCCACCACATCGGCATGGGCCTCCATATGCGGGAAATTAGGGCTTTTTTCTGGTTGCCCCATCACTACTAAATCATAGCCAAGCGCTGCGGACATCAGCATTTCATCGGCCTCGCCGTAAATATCCTGAAAATGAACGCGGCTAGCGGGGTGCTCAGACGTCATCTCCATAAATTTTACCCGCACCTCGTCGCGGTGCTGTTTATCGGCTTCTTCAAGCTGGTCCATCGCGGCTTGCGGCACGTGGCCACCATAAGCGTAAAGCATATTTGGCAAACCATGCGCCAATACGCCGGTAATATGGGCCTCAGAGCGCGCGGCCAATTTCAGGGCCATTTGCAGCGCGCTGATCGCGGGCGCGCCACCGTTAAAGGATACAAGAATATTTTTGATGGTCATCGGTTTGTCCTCCAAAAGGATTTCCTATGGCCATATATTAGCGCGTGATATATCGCGCGCCTTGATCTAGGTCAGCGTATGAGGGTGAGCCTTGAGCCGGCGATCTCGATTTTGCGAAAGCGCTCTAGGTAGCGCATGCCCAAGAGCGAGGTCTCCAGCGCGCCGCCATTAACGGTGGCGGTTACATTACGGTCAGTAAAGCGACCAAGGGTGATTTTATCCAGCGTGATGCGGGCAATGGGCACAATGCCATTGGCGGTGCTGGCGCGGCCAGAATATATCAGGTCTCCCACAGGGTATCCGAGCAATTCAGCGTCTTGCTCGGATAGCACAATTTCCGAGGCACCGGTATCTATTACAAATTCGATCTTCTTGCCGTTCACCTCTATTTCGGCATAAAAATGCCCATCGCGCGCGCGATTAAAGCTCACTGTGCCTTGCTCCGAAATCAAAGCGCGCTCAGGGTATAGTGAGGCTTCAACGCGGTCTCGCAAGCTATAAGCACCCACGGCCCCGACAAAAATAAGCCCCCAAATGGCGGCTTGTTGTAAGGTTTTATTCAGCTGCCCACGGCTGGAAATAACCATTGATCCGCCCACCACAAGCAGAATGAGGATCAAATAAACCAGTACCGCCTGATCACCGTTATTTAGATCACGCATTTAAACCCCTAGCCCTATATCTCTGATTCCGTCTATCACAAATTGCACGGAAAGGGCAGCTAAAAACATGCCAAGCAAGCGGCTGACAAGGTTAATGCCGGTTTGGCCAAGCAGGCGCTCTAGCACGCCGCTGAGCATAAACATGGTAAATACGATCAAAATCACCGCGACCATAACCCCGAATATCATCGCTTGGCCGCTAATGTCTGACTGCTGCCCGGTGAGCAGAATCATAGTTGTCATTGCCCCCGGGCCAGCAATAAGCGGCATGGCGAGGGGAAAGACCGATGGGTCCGGCGCTGGCTCGGCTTGGTTTTCGCGGCGCTGGGTGCGTTTTTCAAACAGCATTTCAATGGCGGTTAAAAAGAGCAATATACCACCGGATATGCGGAAAGCAGGCATGCCAATGCCGATGACAGAAAGCACGGTTTCCCCCGCCACGCCAAAGATCGCCAGTATCGCAATGCCGGTCAGGCAGGCCCGAATGGCAATGCCGCGCCGTTGGGCTTTGGTGTTGCCTTGCGTGACGGCCACAAAAAGCGGGGCCAGCCCGATAGGGTCTATGATCACGAAGAGTGATACAAAGGCGGTGATGGCGAGATCAAGTTCCATAATGTCCTTACGCGCGAAGCTGGTTTGGCTTGATTTAGGCGGTTTTTAGGTCATGATGCAAGCCATGGATATGAGATTGTTTAAATACATACCGCTGATGTTGGCTCTGTCGGGGACACTGGCTGCCCAGCAGGTGCAAGATTGCGAAACCAACGCCGTTTTTCCTTATCAGACCACGGCAATGGCCATTGCTGAACCATGGGAGGCCAACACCCGCAGCTTTGCTGATGGCAAAGTGCGCATCGCGATTATGGACACGTGGGAGCCAGCATATGGGGCTTATTATCTGATGGTCATGTATTGGTCGGGCAATGAGGGTGGCGAACTGCGGACCTGCGATCTGGTATCGCAAGGCGAACTGGGTTTTGTAGGGATGACGCTTGAAGGCATGGAAGCCAGCTATAACGCGGGGCTTGGGCTTGTGCTAAAGGTGCCGACGACCTTTTATAATCCCGTAGAAGACGAATTCGAGGAGGGGTTTATCGAGGTTTTGATTGACCGCGCCGCCAACCGCGTAAAGGCCGCCCGCATGTAGGGTAGGGTTTTACCCCACCACTAGCCGCGTTCAACCCGCTCCAAAGCCTTCATCCACAGGCTTTCGGCGCGCTCAAGGCCTTTCATTACCTCTTTGCGCTTTTTGGTCCACTTTTCGATTTCCTCATGGTCGCCACGCTCATAAAGCGCTTTGTTGCCCAAGCGGCGGTCAATGTTATCACGCATTTCTTCGAGCTTGTTGACCCGCATTTCACACTTGGCCGCCTCTGCCCGCAGCCCGGCACCGGGCTTGGGTTTTGGGGCCTGCTTGGCGGGCTTGGGCTTTTTCTTCACAGGGTCTTTTACGGCCCCGCCGCGCTCGGAAAGCAACATCCGGCGATAGGCATCCATGTCGTCATGGTAAGGCTTCACGGCCCCGTCTTTCACCAGCCAAAGCCGATCAGCCACGAGTTCAACCAGTGAGCTATCGTGGCTCACCAAAATCACCGCACCGTTGTAAGCTGTCAGCGCCTGAACGAGGGCCTCGCGAGACTGAATGTCTAGGTGGTTGGTTGGCTCATCGAGGATAATCAGATGCGGGGCATCAATCGTGGCCAGCAGCATGGAAAGCCGCGCCTTTTGCCCGCCTGAAAGCTTGGCGACCACGGTTTCCACCGCTTCGGCCCCGAGGCCACCCGCCGCCAAACGGCCACGGATTTTGGCAGGCGTTTCCTTCGGGCGCTCACGGTGCACATGCTGGATCGGAGTTTCGTCCAGGTGCAATTCATCGACCTGATGCTGGGCAAAGTAGCCGATGCGCAGCTTGTTGGAGCTGTGCAAAGTGCCGCCCATAATCTCCAACCGCCCCGCGATCAGCTTGGAAAGGGTCGATTTTCCTTGGCCGTTCGCGCCAAGCAGCGCAATCCGGTCATCTTGGTCAATCCGCAGATCAAGCCCGCGCAGAATGGCTTTGCCGTCATAGCCAACGCTGGCATTTTCCATGCGGATAATCGGCGGGGACAGCTCCTCGGGCGTCGGAAAGTTGAAGCTGGCCACGCTATCGCCAACAATCTCGGCAATCGGCTTCATCCGCTCCAGCGCTTTCACCCGGCTTTGCGCCTGCTTGGCTTTAGAGGCTTTTGCCTTGAAGCGGTCCACAAAGCTCTGCATATGCGCGCGCTCGCGGTCCTGCTTCTTTTTGGCCGAAACCAGCTGCTCGATCTTGGCGCGGCGCTGGTTTTCAAAATTGTCGTAATTGCCCTGATATAGCGTCAGCTTTTGCTGATCCAAGTGCAGGATGGCGTTGACCGAGCGATTGAGCAGGTCTTTATCGTGGCTGACAATCAGCACGGTGTAGGGGTATTTGACGAGGAAATTTTCCAGCCAAATCGTGCCTTCAAGGTCCAAGTAGTTGGTCGGCTCGTCAAGCAGCAAAAAGTCCGGCTTGGCAAACAGCACGGCAGCCAGCGCCACGCGCATGCGCCAGCCACCCGAGAAATCCTTGCAGGGGCGGGCTTGGGCTTCGGCATTAAAGCCAAGACCATTCAGAATAGCCGCCGCACGGGATTCCGCCGAGTGGCTCTCGATATCGGCCAAGCGTGTATGGATCTCCGCAATCCGCATTTCATCGGTTGCCGTCTCGGCCTCTTTCATCAGCGCATCGCGCTCGATGTCGGCCTCCAGCACCGTTTCCAGCAGGGAAAGATCACTCGCCGGAGCCTCCTGCGCCACGCCGCCAATGCGGGTGTTACGCGGAATGCTGATCACGCCGTCATCCAACGTCCACTCGCCCCGAATGAGCTTGAAAAGCGTGGTTTTGCCGGTGCCATTGCGGCCAACAATGCCGACCTTATGGCCAGAGGGGATCATCGCTGTGGCATCATCCAACAGCACGCGGCCTTCCAAGCGGAAGGTAATATTTTTGATAGCTAACATGAGGGGGCTTTTGCCTTAAGGGCAGGGGGGTGTCAACGCTAGTCTGATAGCGCTAGCTTGGCTCCAAGCAGGCCGAAAATGCCGCCAAAAACGCGGCGCACCCACGCCAGCACCGTGGGGCGGGTGATGATGTATGTGCGGACATAGGCGGCAAAGGCCCCGTAGCCGATAAACACAATGAAGGTGAGGCCCATGAAAGCGGCGGCCAGTGTGACGAGCGCTGAGGCCCCTGCATCGGCCGGCACAAACTGTGGCAGAAAAGCAAGGAAAAACAACGAAAGCTTGGGGTTGAGCACATTGATGAGCATGCCCGAAAGCGCGATCCGCCCCGCCGAGTGTGGCGTGGTTTTAGCGCTCACGTCGAGCGCGCCACCTTCGCGGGCGATGTTCCATGCCATGTAAAACAGGTAGGCGACACCGAGATATTTGATCACGGTAAATGCCGTGGCGCTGGTGTGGAGCAGGGCGGCCAGCCCGATAATACTGGCGGTGGCCGCGGGCAAAATGCCCAACGTGCAGCCAAATGCCGCCGCAATGCTGAGCGGAAAGCCCCGCGCCAGCCCGATGGCCATTGTGTAAATTACCCCCGTGCCGGGCAGCAGGATGACGATCATCGAGGTTATGAAAAATTCCAAGCTCATGCGGCACGCTAACACAGGGAGAGGCAATTGCAAATCCATACTTGCGAATGATTATCAAGTGCAGTAGTGAAGCCAGATGGATATGCATAACAAAAACGGGCTTATGCCCTCGCTCCCTGAAGTAAACCGCTCTATTCGCTTAAGCCAAGGAGGCTTTTGGCGGCGGCTGGGCAGCTTTATGGGGCCGGGCTATATGGTGGCTGTGGGCTATATGGACCCGGGCAATTGGGCCACGTCCATCGCGGGCGGCTCGGCTTTTGGCTATATGCTGCTGTCGATCGTGGTGATGTCGAACTTTATGGCCATCATCCTGCAAGCGCTCAGCCTGCGGCTCGGCATTGCGTCGGGGCGGGATCTGGCGCAAATGTGTGCTGATGTTTATGGCGACAAGGTGCGCTGGTTCCTGTGGCTCATGGCCGAAGCGGCGATTATTGCCACGGACCTTGCCGAGGTGATTGGCACCGCCATTGCGCTGAACCTGCTGTTTGGCATGCCGATGGAAATTGGCGTCATCATTACATTGGCTGATGTGTTCCTGATTTTCTGGCTGCAAGGCAAGGGGTTCCGCAAGGTAGAAGCGGTGATTGTGGCGCTCACCTTGGTGATTGCGATCTGTTTTATTGTGCAGATCATTTATGCCGATCCGGTTTGGGGTGATGTGTTGGCTGGTATAGTGCCCCAGCGCGACATTCTGAAAAGCCCCCAAATGCTGTATTTGGCGCTAGGGATTATCGGGGCCACGGTGATGCCGCATAATCTTTACCTGCATTCGGCCATCATCCAAACGCGCAAAATTGGCAATAGCGATGCCGAAAAGCGTGACGCCATTCGCATGGGCACAATAGACTCAACTGTGGCGCTGATGTTTGCGCTGTTTATCAACGGGGCCATTCTGGTGCTGGCGGCGGCGGCGTTTAACGCCACAGGCCGCACCGAGGTTGCTGAAATTCAAGATGCCTTCAAGCTGCTCTCCCCTATTCTTGGCCTGAGCATTGCCTCGACACTTTTTGCAGTGGCGCTGCTGGCCTCGGGGCTAAACTCAACGGTAACGGCAACGTTGGCCGGGCAAATTATCATGGAAGGTTTTATCAACCTCCGTATTCCTGCATGGTCAAGGCGGCTGATTACGCGCGGCATTGCTGTGGTGCCAGCGGTGATTGCTGTGTTTATATATGGCGATAGCGGCACAGCAAAACTGCTGGTGATGAGCCAGGTTGTGCTCAGCTTACAGCTGCCGTTTGCCGTGATCCCTCTGGTGATGTTCACCGCAAATAAAACGCGGATGAAAGGCCTGCATGCACCTCGCTGGATGACCCTGACTGCATGGCTCATCGCCCTTGTGGTGATCGTGCTGAATATAAAGTTGATATACGATGTGGCCACAGGCGCCATTTCTTTGTAGCCATCCCCGCCGAGCGCAGCGAGGTAGGGCTACGGGCGGCTTGCCGCCCCGCGCCGACGAGGTGGGGTAAATCAAGGAAGGCGTAGCCGACGACTTCACCTCGCCGACGAGGCGCGACTCCGGAGCCACCCAAAAGCGCCGCGCTTGCTTTGTCTTCTGCGGGGGCTACTCGTGCGTTTTGTATAGAAAATTGCACATAATAATCCGCCCCCACTCAGCCAAAGCACATTTTTAAGCAAGTGAAAAATGCCTGCCGCTGGCCGTGGCCTCGCTGCGCTCGGCGGGGATGGGCGCATCAGGGGTTTTCAAACCTGCGCCCCCGTGCTAGACGCGCGGCAGCATGTAACGGGGCCAATGTGGCCCAATCAAAAGGACCATATTCATGGCTGTTCAACGCACATTTTCGATCATTAAACCCGACGCCACCAAGCGCAACCTTACCGGCGCGATTGTTGCCAAATTCGAGGCCGCCGGCCTGCGGGTGGTTGCGTCCAAGCGCATCCAGCTCACATTGGCGCAAGCGCAAGAATTTTACGGTGTGCATTCCGAGCGTCCGTTCTTTGGCGAGCTTTGCGAATTCATGATCTCCGAGCCGATTGTGGTGCAGGTGCTTGAGGGCGAAGACGCGATTGCGAAAAACCGTGAAGTGATGGGCGCAACAAACCCTGCTGACGCCGATGCAGGCACGATCCGCAAGGAATTTGCGCTTTCCATCGGAGAAAACTCGGTGCACGGTTCGGATGCGCCTGAAACAGCGGCTGAAGAGATTGCGTATTTCTTCTCTGGCCTTGAGCTGGTTGGCTAAGGTCGGGTATTTTCGACACACCTTGCATATAAATGTTGAAAAGGGGGCTGCGGCTCCCTTTTTTTATCTCGGAATCACGATCTTGGCGCTTAACCCACCAAGTGCTTCGCTTCTGCCCAGCTCCAGCGTTCCGCCATGCGATCGCGCAATATCAAGGGTTATACTTAGGCCCAACCCCACACCGGCATGGTGCCCGCGCGCTTCATCAAGCCTAGAGAACGGTTGCAGAGCGCGCTCTACGTCTTGTGGTGCAATGCCCGGCCCGTCATCCTCTACCCTATATTCCAAAAATCGCCGGCTGAGGGCAACATAAAGATGCACGGTGTTGCCGTAGTGCAGCGCATTTGTTATCAGGTTTTGGAGGGCGCGTGAAACGGCCTCTTTGCGCAGCACCACGTTGGTTTTATCAGCGGTTGATTGCGCCACTTCCACCGGAATATCTCCACATTTTTGCGCCACCTCACGGGCAAGCGCAATCGGGTCCACCGGTTGGCCAGCTTCGGTTTGATTATCGCGCGCGAAGGCCAGAAAGCCGTCCAGCATTTGCTCCATTTCGGTAATATCCGGCTTAAGCTCCTCGCCATCCTGCATAAACTCGACCGCGAGCTTCATCCGTGTGAGCGGTGTGCGCAGATCATGGCTCACCCCCGAAAGCATTTGCGTGCGCTGCTCCACCTGCCGCTCCAGCTTATTGCGCATGCTTAAAAACGCCAACGCAGCGCGGCGCACCTCGCTGGCACCAGCGGGGTGAAAGGGCACATCACGGCCCTTGACGTAAGCCTAGGCGGCTTCGGCGAGGAGGTTGCTCGGGCGGG
>JAJRRX010000072.1 GCA_024279075.1 Alphaproteobacteria bacterium
ATCGGCAGGTTCATCCGCGCCAGCTCCCGCGCCAGCCCGCTTTGGCCCTCGTCCGAGATCATCGCCTCGTAGCTATCATAGGCATGGTTGCTGTCATCCTTCAGGATTTGCAGCACGCGGGCGGCTTCCTCGCCTTGCAGCAGCTCGCCGCGCCCTTGGTTATTAATAACCGACTGCGCGTTCAGGTGCTCGGGGGTCGGAATGTAGAACTCTCGGTCCAGAATGGAATAGCGGGCGGAGTATTCGTTGACGTTGGCCGTGCGGTGGCGAATCCATTGGCGGGCGACAAACACCGGCAGCTTAACGTGCAGCTTGATCTCGCACATTTCAAACGGGGTCGAGTGCCAGTGGCGCATCAGGTAGCGGATCAGGCCGGCATCATTGCTGACGGCCTTGGTGCCTTTGCCATAGCTCACGCGGGCGGCTTGGCAGATGGCGCTATCGTCGCCCATATAGTCAATCACGCGCACAAAGCCGTGGTCCAGCACCTCGTGGGCGGTGTAGAGGTGCTGCTCCATGCCCGGCGCTGTGGCGCGTAGGGTCTGGCTGTGCTCGGCCCGCTGGGCGGTGATTTCAGCTTGTTGCTCTTTGGTGATCGGCATGGTTATGTCCTCAGGCAAGAATTTAGCCACACTATATATTGTTGAAATTGATTTTGGAAACACAATGAGTAATTTATCGGTTGAGCGCCGTTTGGGCGACTATATGCGGGCGCGGCTGCCTAAAGCGCTGGCAGAATTCATCATGTTTGGGCTGAAAATGGCGTGGGCGTGCTTGTTTGCTATTTTGATGCTGGGGGCGATTATTGCCAGCAAGATGCTGTGGCCCGAGGGGGCGGCGCTGGCGCGGTATGATTTTCTGGTGATCTATGCCGTTAGCATCCAAGTGGCGCTGCTCTATTTCAAAATGGAAAGCTGGGCCGAGGCACGGGTGATATTGCTGTTTCATATCAGTGGCACCATAATGGAGGTGTTTAAGCTGCACATGGGCTCGTGGGGCTACCCTGAGGCGGGGCTGCTGAAAATCGGCGGGGTGCCGCTGTTTTCGGGGTTTATGTATGCCTCTGTCGGCAGCTTCATCGCCCGCGCCATTCGGATTTTTGACATGCGGTTTGAGCGCTACCCGCCTTTCTGGGCCACGGTGCTTTTAGCGCTGGCGATCTATGCCAATTTCTTTAGCCATCACTTTATTTGGGATATCCGCAACGCGCTTTTCATTGCCACCGTGCTGGTTTTCTGGCGGGTGCGGATATATTTCACGCCCTTTGGTCATCGGCTTTGGATGCCCTTGGTGCTTGCGGCCTTCCTCTCCAGCCTGTTTTTGTATTTGGCAGAGAATGTCGGCACGCTGACGGGCACGTGGCTTTATGCCGGTAGTCAGGATTTTAGCTTTGCCAAGCTCTCCAAGCTCGGCTCGTGGTATCTGCTGCTTTATGTGAGCTTTGTGCAGGTGACGCTGGTGAACATGGCCGCGCTTTCCTTTCGTAAAAATCCCGTTGATGCCTCGCTATAGCGCCGCACCCCGCACGGCTTTACCGATGGGGCCAACAACATAATCCATAAAAAGCCGCGCCTTTGGGTCTTGCCGTTTGCGGTGGGAAAACAGACAGGCCATTTGGATAGGCTCTGGCGGGGTGGCCGTCGCCACAGCCAGCAAGCGGCCTGCTTTTAAGTGCGCGGCGACCTCAAAAACCGGCTTTAAGGCAATGCCATTTCCGGCCAGCGCCCAATCGGTCAGCACATCACCATCATCTGACTCGAGCCGGCCTGACACCGCCACCCGCTTTGGGCCGTCAGGCGTAAGCACCCGCCACTGAAATTCCGGCGCGCCGGGGAAGCGCAGGTTTAGGCACTCATGGTTTTGGCTGACCATTTCATCAGCGGTGGCGGGGTTTCCGCGTGCTGCAATATAACTGGGCGCGGCGCAAAACACCCGCGTAACGTCCGCGATTTTGCGGCTGCGCAAGGTGCTATCCTCGGGCCTGCCTAGAAAAAACGAAAGGTCCAGCCCCTCGGCGGTCAGGTTTACTTGTCGGTCTGTCAGCCGCAGCCGGATGCTAACCTCGGGGTATTTTTGCAAAAACCCCGCCACCCGAGGCGCGATCAGCCGCCGCCCTACGCCCAGCGGGGCCGCGATATAAAGCGCGCCTTTGGGGCTATCGGTCAGGCTGATAACCCGCGCTTCGGCAGCTTCCACGCTATCCAGAATCTCGCTCGCCCCTTTATAAAAGGCCTTGCCTTGTGCCGTCGGGCTTAAGCTACGGGTGGTGCGCTGGAAAAGCCGCACGTTTAAATGCGCCTCAAGCTGCGAAATGCGGGCCGAAATAACCGCAGGTGAATTGCGCAAATCCCGCCCTGCGGCAGACATGCTCCCGAGCTCGTAAACGCGCACAAAGGTGCGGATGTTATCTAGATATGACATTCTTCGCTTATTTTTGATACAGCTTGATATTTTATG
>JAJRRX010000073.1 GCA_024279075.1 Alphaproteobacteria bacterium
GACGACATGACGTTGACGCCAGAAACCGCCGAGCGATCACCGGTAAAGCCCGCCTCCGCTGCGATTCTCTCAACGGTTTCGGCCAGTTCGCGCACATGGGCTGAGCTTTGGCGCTTAACCAGCAGGCTCATCCGCAATTCGCGGAAATCGGCAGCAAAGGTCGAGTTACCAAAATCTTCGGTGACATAAAAATTGGACCGCACGCAAAAATTCAGCATCTTTTCCGGCACTTCCGCCAGCGCGCCCTCAAAAGGGGGCGAGCGGTGCTCAAGGCAATTTTGCACAATCGGCAGCGGGCCGCGAATATCAACCACCTGCGGCAAGGCCAAAATCTGGTTGGTCAGGTTTTCTAGCTGCTGAAAGCCATCGGGCGTCAGCAATGCGCCCTCATCATACCGCAACACTAGGTCCACGGTTTGCGACCAGCCCATATTATCTGAAATGGATTGAATGTTTTGCCGCAAAGGGTGCTCTGGCGGGAAAAAGCGGATAAACTGGTCATCAAATGTGGTGCGGGCCAGCCCGACCACCGCCACCACCGAGGCCAGCCCGATGATCGCGCCCCACAGCATCGGCCCTTTGGCCCATGCCTTGGTGAACACGCGCGAGAGGTTGCGCATTTGTCGATCACGTATTTGCATATCGCCGCAGCCGTAGGCCAGCACCACGGGTGTTACAAACAGCACCAGAACAAGCGAGAATACCAGCCCGATGGCCACGAGGTTGCCCATAGCCTGAAAAGCCGGAGCATCGGCCCAGTTGAGTGATAAAAAACCCACCGCCGTGGTGGCGTGGGCGAGGATAACCGGAATAGCGAGCTTGCGGAAGCTGGCTTGAATAAGCGCATCCCGCTTTTGAAAAGGCAGGGCGCGCTGGCGAGCGGCGATGGAGTGGATGATATGGATCAGCGAGGCCACAGTTAGGGTCATTATGATCGAAAAAGAGGACACAGCGGCGGTGGCAAACACATGCCCGCTCCACCCCGCCAAGCCGGTTGTCAGCACCACCGAGCCCATGCCAATGCCCAAAGCCGCCACAGTGATTCGCAGGTTGCGAAAGGCAATAAACAGCATGATGAAATTGACAACAAGCGTCAGCGGAAACAAGAATTTACGGTCAAAAGTCAGGCCATCCCGCAGGGCTTCTCCCATAGAAACCGAGCCGGTAAACGCCACATCAACCTCGGGGAATTCGGCTCGCATATGGTCCGCCAGCACTTTTTGCTCGGCATATGCTTGCTGCAGGCCAGCATCTGATTGGTCAGATACATCCAGTTTGATCGAGATAATGGTGGCGGTATGGGTATCGTTAAAAAACACCTCGCCAAGCGCTGCGCGTTCATCGAGCAAAATCTCTACATCTTTGATCGGCGTCATTTCGATCGGGTAGCCCATGGCTGGCAACAAGCTGGACACGCTGGTAAAGCTGGTCATGTCGCTGATAGCGAATTCATTATCCGGATTATCAAGAATATAAAAAAGCGCGCGTTCGGCTTGGAGCAAAAGCGGGCGCTCGTTGCGGGTTTTTACCGCCAGCAGCATCAAGGTTTGGTTGGTTTCGCCAAAAGCTTCGTTTTGCCGCTCAAGCTTTTGCCGATAGGTGTTGCCGGGGCCAAACAATAAAAAAGGGTCGTTAGATGTTTTTACATCCAACAGCCCATATCCGACCAACCCGATCAA
>JAJRRX010000074.1 GCA_024279075.1 Alphaproteobacteria bacterium
AGACCCCGCTGCCTTGGCCCAAATTGATGCCGCCGCCGCAGCCCAGCCATGATCTTTGACGAGATCGAGGCTTTTGCCGCCACCCTGCCCCCGCGCCAAGCGCTGATGGGGCTGGACCTTGGCACCAAAACCATCGGCGTGGCGGTTTCGGACCTGCGGCTGGGCATTGCCACCCCCATACTCACGGTAAAGCGCAAAAAGTTCGGGGTGGATGCCGAGGCGCTTTTGGCAATGATTGCCGAGCGTAATATCGGCGGCATTGTGCTGGGGCTGCCGCGCAATATGGATGGCTCGGAAGGCCCGCGCGCCCAATCCACCCGCGCCTTCGCCCGCAATTTTGAGCGCCTAAACCCACTGCCCATAGGCTATTGGGATGAGCGCCTTTCAACCGTGGCCGCCGAGCGGGCATTGTTGGAGGCCGATACCTCCCGCGCGCGCCGTGCCGAGGTGATAGACCATGTGGCCGCCGGATATATTTTGCAGGGCGCGCTTGACCGGCTGGCGAATTTGCGCGATGGTTGAGGTGTGGCAACGCGATGAAGTGCAATCGCCCTGTGTTGGGCTATGTGTTATTCAGCGTGAATGCGGATTTTGCATTGGCTGCCACCGCACCGGCGCAGAAATCGCGCGGTGGAGCAATATGAGCCCCGAGGAGCGCCGCAATTTGTTGGCAGCGCTTCCGGCGCGGGCAACCGCTCTTTTGCCTAAACGGCGAGGCGGTAGAAAAGGCCGAAAGTGAGTCTTTCTGGTCACAGTATATTAATTATTGCATCTTAGGTTTGTAAAATAAGCCAGTGGCCCTTATGCTACTGGCAGAAATACAGGATTTTCATGCGGTTACTGACCCTTATCATAACACTTTATGCTGTTGGCCTCGTTTTGGCTCGCAATGTTATCTCCGGCTACATCTCGCTTCCGGGCGGGATTGTCTGGCTAGATGCCCTGACCGCGATTTTATTTGCCACTGCTTTCAGCATGGTCTGGAGCCGAGGCCGAAGCTTTGCCATGGGCACCATCCCGGTGCTGCTGGTTGGCGGCAGTGTTTTTGGAGCCACGCAGGCCGGCATTGTTGAGCCGGACCCTTATGCCGCCGTGGCCACCGCGCCGCTGGAAGCCACGCTGAACCGTGCATGGGATGGCCATTTTCGCACCATCGCCCGCATAGATGGTGGCGATGTCGGGGTGTTGGTTGATACCGGTGCATCCTTGATTTTGCTACGCTATGATGACGCGATGCGCGCAGGCGTGGACCCGGCTTTGCTGGATTATAACATCCCGCTCACCACGGCGAGTGGCCGCAGTTTTGTGGCCCGCTACCAATTTTCGCAAGTGCGCATTGGCGGGGTTGTGGTGCGCAATGTTGAGGGCGCCATCGCCATGCCCGGCGAATTGCATAACTCCTTGCTTGGCATGAGCTTTTTGGAGCAGTTACGCGAAACTGTTATTCGTAAAGACGCGATGATCTTGCGGCAATAACGCGGCGCGGAAGCGATGTGCAAGGCAGCGACACCCTCCTGCGCGCCGCGCTGCACCACCTGCGTTTAACGCTAGCCAATCAGGGCTTTTCGTAACATGTTAAGCGCCATCAGAATGATAAACCCTGCAAATATACGCTTTAGTGGTTTTGGGTCCATCATATGGGCCAGTTTGACCCCTAAAGGCGCGGTCAGCAGAGTCATGGAGACAATGACCCCAAAAGCAACGATATTCACACGCCCGACGGTGAAGGGCGGCGCAAGGGAATCCCCCCAGCCGCTAAACAAAAAACCGATGGTTGAGGGCACCGCAATGAGGAGGCCAAAACCGGCCGCCGTGGCCACGGCGTTATGAATTGGCCGGCCATATAGGGTCATGAGGGGTACGCCAAAACTGCCGCCGCCAATGCCCATAAGCACTGAAAGAAAACCAATGATTGGCGAAAAAACAGCCCGCGCTAGGCCTTTGGGCATAGCCATGCCCAAGCGCCACTCAGCCCGCCCAAGCGCCATATAAAGGCCAACGGAAACTCCGAGAATGCCAAATACCAGCATAAGGGTTTGTGATTTCAGCCCCGAAGCCAGCAACACCCCAAGCACCGCACCAAGCGCAATGCCCGGAGCCCAACCTCGCAAAATTTCCCATTCCACCGCGCCTTTTTTATGGTGGCTCAGCACTGATCTAACTGAGGTTACAATGATGGTGGCCAAAGACGTTGCCACACAAATCTGCATCAGCCCATCGCTTTCGTATCCCATTGTCGAAAAAGCATAATAAAGCGCTGGCACCAAAATAATACCACCGCCAACCCCGAGCAACCCCGCCGCAACACCGGCAAAAGCGCCGATCGCGAGTAAAAAAACCAACAGCCAGATATATTCCATAACTTACCCTTTTACCGCTTCATATGCCTGCCGCACCAACGCTGGCCCTGCGCCCTCCAAATGCGCGCCTTCCGAGAGCGCCCGCCGCCAACGCCGCGCACCCGGGCGGCCTGCAAACGCGCCCAGCATGTGCCGTGTAATCTGATTGAGCCGCGCGCCTTTGGCAAGCTCTGCTTCTATATAGTCACACATCAAGGCGATCACCTCGGCCTCAGGCCGCGCGGTCGGGCCGTTAAACAGGCGGGCATCGGCGTGGGTGAGAATGCTGAAAGGGTCATGGTATGCCGCGCGGCCAACCATCACACCGTCCACATGGGCCAAGTGGGCCTCGGCCTCATCCAGCGTGGCAATGCCGCCATTTATGCAAATTTCCAGCGCCGGAAAACCGGCCTTCATGGCATAAACCAACCCGTAATCCAACGGCGGCACATCGCGGTTTTGCTTTGGCGAAAGCCCTTGTAGCCATGCTTTGCGGGCGTGAATAGTGAAGCTTTGGACGCCCGCGCCCGAGACCTTTTCCAGAAAGTCAGGCAGCACTTCGCGCGGCTCCTGCTCATCCACGCCGATCCGGCATTTCACCGTAATCTCGGGGCCATGCCCCTGCATCGCCGCCACACACTCCGCCACCAATTCTGGCTGCTCCATCAGCACTGCGCCAAAGCTGCCGGATTGCACACGGTCTGAGGGGCAACCGACGTTGAGGTTGACCTCCGCGTAACCAAAATTCGCCGCTATGCGCGTGGCCTCGGCCAGCTCGGCAGGCTCAGAGCCGCCAAGCTGAAGCGCCACGGGCTGCTCGGCGGGGTTAAAGCCAAGCAAGCGCTCTTGGTGGCCGTGAATCACAGCTTTGGCCGTTACCATCTCAGTATAAAGCAGCGCCTCGCGGCTGAGCAGCCGGTGGAAATAGCGGCAATGGCGGTCTGTCCAGTCCATCATCGGGGCGACAGATAGCGTGCGATTTATGCTCATGGCCCCTCCGGCTAGCAGGTGGGCCAATTTGCCCCTTTTCGCATTG
>JAJRRX010000004.1 GCA_024279075.1 Alphaproteobacteria bacterium
CAGGTGCCAGACGCGCCGCTACCGAAGGTCAAGCTCAGGCATAAGCGCCATGGCTTTCGCAAGGTTTTGAAAGCGCTTTTCCAGAACCTCCCCAAGCAGCGCCTGTGCTGAGCCTTCAAGCTCCAAAATCAACGCATCATCAGTTACGCGCAGTGCTGTATTTTGCAGCATCACCGCCTGCGCGCCTGATATCATCGCTCCCAGCCGCATCGCCAGCCCAAGGCTGCGCGCTATTTCAATTTCTACCTCAGGCAACAGCGCAAGCGAGGCCCCCTCGCCGTTTTTACTTGAGTTATACCGGCTTCGAAGCGCCCATGCCAGAAACAGCCGGCCCTTGTGGTCTATCCCGCCCATATTGGCGCGGGTGACGGTTTCAAAGCACATATCAGCACGGTAATCAGGGTGGGCGCGCCATGTCGTATCATGCAGCAGGCAAGCCGCTTGCACGAGGCGCTGGGCCGTTTCGGGAAACAGGCCTTTTAGCCAGTTATAAAGCGCATCGCCAAAGCCCGGAAAGCGGGCATTGGTGGTTTCCATATAGCGGCAAGCCTCAATCAACGGGTCCAACCCGCGCATGGCGGGGGGCATGGCCTCAAATAGCATACCTTCCCGAATACCATAGCTTGAAATGGCAATTTCGGCGGGTTGGAGCACCTCGATGAGCCCCTGCATTACCTTGGCTGCCAGCGGCACCAATTTTAGGCGGGCCATTGATGTATCGGTGAATTCGCTCAAAGCCTGCGGGTCTTGTGCGGCCACCCATGCCGCCGTTTCTGCCATTTGCGAGGCCGATAGGTGATATTCATGCAAAACATGCAGCGGATAATCCCGCCGCGCCATATCGAGCCGCGCAATGGCACGCCATGAGCCGCCAACCAGAAACAAGCGCTCGCCAATGGGGGCTTGCACAGCCAGCATGGTGGCCGCCACTGTATCGCGAATATGCGCCGCCATATCCCCTTTATAATCCGCAAGTTTTAGCGGCCCTAGCGGGCTGGTGGCCCGTTGCCCGACCAAGCCGGCATTTAGCCGCGCCAGCTCCATCGAAGCCCCGCCGATATCGCACACCAACCCATCAGCCTCGGGCCAACCCAACAGCACCCCTTGGGCCGAAAGCCGCGCTTCTTCCTCGCCGCTCGCCACATAAAGTTCAATGCCCGTGGCCGCCAACACGTCGGCGCAAAAATCCGGCCCGTCTGCGGCCTCCCGCACCGCCGCCGTGGCCACGGTGCTTACTTTTTCTACCCCCATGTGCTCCAGAAGCAGCGCAAAGCGCTTGATCGCTTTTAGCGCCCGCTCGCGGCCCTCGGGGGAAAGCAGGCCGCTATCCGCCAGCCCCTTGCCTAGCCCGCACAAAACCTTTTCGTTAAAAAAGTAAGCAGGTGAGCGCGCTACGCCATCAAACACCACCAAACGCACCGAGTTGGAGCCGACATCAATCACACCCACGCGGTGGCAATCTTGCTTAGTCATGTTCATGGGTCAACCTCGGGGCATCTTTGGCACCAACAGCCCCACGGCCAGAAAGTGACGGATTTTCCATAAAGAACCGATGGCAGGAAAACAGCTTTTCGCCTAGGTGGCGGTTATATATGCCATCGCCAGAAAGCACCCAGCTTTGGGCAGTATCCGCCATATTGGCCGCCATAATTTGCTCGATTATTTGCGCATGTACGGTTTTGTTCTTGATCGGCACCAGCGTTTCCACACGCCAATTCAGGTTGCGCCCCATCCAGTCGGCAGACGAAATATAAACCTTCGCCTTGGGGCTGGGCAGCCCGTGCCCATTGCCAAAACAAGCAATGCGGGAATGTTCCAAAAACCGACCAATGACTGATTTAACGCGGATATTCTCTGATAATCCCGCCACTCCAGGCCGCAGCCCGCAAATGCCGCGCACGACAAGATCAATGCGCACGCCCGCCTGTGACGCCCGATAAAGCGCGTCAATTACATCCGCCTCGATCAGCGCGTTCATCTTGGCCCAAATGGCGGCGGGCTTGCCAGCGGCGGCATGGGTTATTTCGCCTTCAATACCCGCCAGTAAGGTCGATTTTAGGGTCAGCGGGGCAATGGCAAGGCCCTCCAAGCCGTCGGGCTGGGCATAGCCCGACACGTAATTAAACACTTTGGTCGCATCGCGCCCCAGCGCCTTATCGCATGTAAAAAGTGAAAGATCGGTGTAAAAGTTCGCGGTTACCGGATGGTAATTTCCGGTGCCAAAATGGGTGTAGGTCGCCAGCTTTTTGCCTTCACGCCGCACCACAGTCGAAATTTTGGCATGGGTTTTCCAATCAATAAAGCCATAAACAACCGTGGCCCCTGCCCGCTCCAACGTGCGGGAAAGCCGGATATTCGCGGCCTCGTCAAACCGTGCTTTCAGCTCCACCACAGCGGTCACAGATTTGCCCGCCTCGGCGGCTTCACAGAGCGCCGCCACAATCGGGCTATCACGGCTGGTGCGGTAAAGCGTTTGCTTGATCGCGATCACATCACGGTCCCGCGCCGCTTGTTGCAGAAATTCCACCACGGTGTTGAAGGTTTCATACGGGTGGTGCAGCAGCATGTCTTTTTTGCGCATCGCGGCAAAAATATCGCCGCCATTATCCTGCACGCGCTCGGGCACACGAGGGGTGAAGGCGGGCCAAAGCAGGTCTGGTCGCGCGGGTAATATCAGCTCGGACAGGTCATCAAAGCCAATAAGCCCCTCGGATTCTATAACCTCGTCGGGCATTACGCCTGTTTCTCGTAATATAGTTTTGCGCAGCTCCGAGGGTGCATTGGCCGATATATTCATCCGAATAACCTTACCGCGCTTCCTGCGTTTCAGCGCGGTTTCAAACTCGCGCACAAGGTCCTCGGCTTCGTCTTCGACCTCCAAATCACTATCGCGCAACACCCGAAAGGCGCAGCGGCCCTTTAGCTCGTAGCCCGGAAAAAGCTGGGTGATAAACATCTCCAGCAGAGCCTCAAGCGGCAAAAACCGCAGCGCGCCGTCATCGCCATCGGCCAGTTGGTAAAAGCGTGGAATTTGTGGTGGCACTGGCAAAAGCGCCGTTAGCTTCGGGTTTTCGCCTTTGCGTTTAAGTTGGAGCGCGAGGGCAAAGCCGCCGGAGCCAATAAACGGAAACGGGTGCGCGGGATCCAGCGCGATCGGGGTCAGAATTGGGAAAAC
>JAJRRX010000075.1 GCA_024279075.1 Alphaproteobacteria bacterium
AGCGCGTCACGCCATGTAAAACTGCTGCGGCAGCAGGTAAGGAAAGTCAGTGCTTGGATCGACCTCAATTTTCATAATTGGCCCCATATATTCGCCCCATCGGGCGTTGGCGTCGCTCGCCGCGAGCGTGGCTTTTGTGGCCTCAAGATCGTCGGTCTCAAAATAGCCAAATAGCGTCAGCCCGTGGCGGTAAATGTTATAATTGCGAATGCCGGCGGCTTTCAGAGCCTCTAGCATCTCCGGCCAAATCTCGTCATGGCGCTTTTTATACTCAATCTCGTATCCGGTGCGCACTTCCAGCACCCATGCGTAGCCTGCCATCTCTAAAGCCCCTTTTCCCAGTCTTTAAAACAATCCCGCATCAGGATGGTTTCAGTTAAAACATCGTCAAACAGCGTGTTCATATAGGCCTGATGCACGTTTTCTATCGCCAGCGCGCCGCTATAGCCCGCACCCCGCAAAGCCCCGAACATCGCCGGAAAATTCAGCGTCCCCTCGGCCATTTTGGCTTGCAAAACCCCCATGCGGGCTTGGCGCAAATGCACATGCAGGGCATGGGGGGCGAGCACGTCTATCTCGTCTTGCCGGTAGCCAAGGCAGGCGAAATGCGAATAATCCAAGGCCAGCTTAATCCCCGTCTGCTCAATCAGCTTCAACACGCGGTCAGGCGATTCCGCCCATGAATGCACATGCGGCTCGATGCAGATATTCGCCGCGTAATCCTCGGCCACCGCCAGCAATGCTTTTAAGCTCTCGGCTGAAACTTTGGCGGCGTCATCGCGTGATTGCCCCGCATTCACCACCCCGGGCAGGGTAAAAACCGTCGGGATTCCCGCCGCGTCAGCAAAGCGCAACACCTGCGCCAAATCCTTCTCGTTCTGCGCCAATGTGCCGGGCAAGGCGAGGTTTTGCCCCTCCAGCCCCTCCCCGAAAAGGTGATAATAATTCGGGATATCTACCCCCAGCCCTTCCAGCCCCGCAGCAGCGGCTTCAGGGTCCTTCAGCACCAGTTCCTTATCCAGCGCCGAGCGGTAAAACAGCCCCACATCCAGCGCGCCAATGCCAAGCGCCTTGGAAATATTCGCCGCCTCTTGCAGGCTGCATTGCGGCAGGGACCATGCGGTTAGTGAAAGCCTCATATCACCCTCCCACCACGGCCAGCGCGCCGGATTTGGCCGAGCGATACATCGCGTCCAGCGCCTCGGTCACCCGCGCGCCGCATTCGCCGTCAGAGGCGTTATTCACCGCCTCGCCTGCGCAGAGTTTGGCAAACACCTTCACCGGAAGCTCGCCGTCATAATCCGCCTCTTCTTGCGTGACCTCGGCATCCATTTTGGTGCCATCGAGTCTGTCCAGCGTCAGCCGCGCCCGCTCTATATCAAACATGATCATGCCTTCGGAGCCAAAAATTCGCACGTCCAAATGCAGGCCCTTATGCTTGGGCACCGACGCCGCGCCGGAAAGCGAGACCGTCGCCCCGCTGGTCGCCCGCGCCACCGCCGCATCATAAAAATCCACACCCGTTTTGGACTTGCCATCCATACAATAAACGCTCTCGAACCGCAGGTCCGCCACATGGATCAACCACGCCAAGGAGTGAGACATCTGCCCCCAGCCATAGCCGCCTGCCTTTGCAGGGTTGGCCCATGTTGAAGCGGGCGGGCGGAACAGGTGATCAGCGGTTTCCAGCATCGGCTCACCCGCAAACAGGTCGTTCAAGGCCGAGCCCATTTGGCACACCGCGTGGCGCACCTCGCCAATATGGCCCTCCCGCACCCAGCCTGCCGCGACCTCGGTAAAGCGGGTAAAATTCAGCCCCGTGGGCACCAGCACTTGCTTGCCCGCCTTAACCGCCGCCGCCGCAATGGCGCGGCCATCGGCGGCAGTTGTCGCCATCGGCTTTTCCACCAACACATGGCAACCCGCCTCCAGCGCCACCACGGCAGGGCCGGTATGGGCCACATGAGGGGTGGAGATCATCACGCCATCAAGGTTTTCCTTGGCGAGCATCTCCTCAAGGTCGGTATACCGCCCCGCAATGCCGAACTTGTCACCCGCCAGCTCAAGGCGGCTGGCGTCAAGGTCGCAAATCGCGACAATCTCGGCCTCTGCCCCGGCCTGAATGGTCGGAATATGGTTAAACGTGGCCCACCAGCCAATGCCGACTACGCCAATTCTTGCTGTCATTATTCAGGCCTCCGATTGCACAATGGTTGATTTGTATACATTCTGCATATGGCGCTCCGCCGCTTTGGCGGCCCTATCCGCATCGCGCGATTTAATCGCTTCAAACAGCGCCAAATGGTCCTCATAGCTCTGTGCTAAAATTTCAGGCTTTTCCGCTGCCCGCCGCCTGAATTCCAGCCCCATCACGTTCAAGCTCTCGCCAATCCGCTTGAGGAACGCATTATTTGAGCCGCGCCAGATGACCTTATGAAAAGCAAAATCTGACTCACGAAAGGCAATAGGATCATCTAAAAGCCCCTTTTGCATCTCAAGAATTTCGGTGATTTCGTCCAAGCAGCCTTGGCTGATATTCTCCGCCGCCCGCCTTGCAACGTCACTTTCAATCAAAGAGCGCGCATCATATAACTCCCGAATATTTACATCTTCCAGCGACAGGAAAAACTGGATCGGGCCAAGCAGCGCGTCTGCATCCAGCTCACTAATATAGGCCCCGCCGCCTTGCCGCGTGCGCACCACACCCAAAATCGAAAGCCCCCGAATAGCCTCCCGCACCGAGGGGCGCGACACGCCGAGCGTCAGCGCCAATTCCCGCTCGGGCGGCAGTTGCTCACCGGCTTTCAGCACGCCGGAGGTTACCATATCCAGCACCCGCCGCGCCACGAGGTCTGCCACAGATTGGCGCTTTAACGGCTTCTCAAACGCAACACTTTTGCTTGTCCGGCTCATACCTTGGCTCCTTTTTGGTGGCCGCTCAAAAAAGCGGGTAGTTTGAGGCGTGGCACCAGCACCGATGCAATAAGCAGCAGTCCGATAACGCCGGTTTGTATATGGCCGGTAATATCGTTCAGGGCCATGCCGTTGCGCAGGTTTAGCACAATCAAAATTGCTAGCAAGGTGCCCATCAGCGAGCCTTTGCCGCCAAAAATACTCACCCCGCCGAGCAGCACCATGGTGATGACATCGAGCTCAAACCCCAGCGCCACATCGCCGCGCACGGCGCCAACCCGCGCGGCATAAAGCAGGCCGGCAAAGGCTGAAACAATGCCAGCAGCGATGAACAGCTTCATTTTGTGCTTGCCGGTATTAACCCCGGCAAAATCAGCCACATCGCGGTTGGTGCCGATCACATAAGTGAGCCGACCGAAGGCCGTTTTTTGCAGCACCACATAGAGGATAAGAAACAGGATCACAAAAGCGAACAGCGCAAACGGGATGCCAAAGGCGAAGGCCTGCTGGCCGAGCGCGTCAAACCAATCGGGGAAATCGGTGATGCCGCGATCCTCAACCAGCACGCGGGCGAGGCCACGAAAGCCGATCAGGGTGGCGAGGGTCACTACCAAGGAAGGTAGCCCGACTTTGGCGATGAAATAACCGTTTAGCGCCCCACCAAGCCCGCCGATCACAAGCGCGATCACCACCGCGCCGCCCGCAGGCACGCCCGCCTGAAACATAAAGCCAAAGGCGCAGGCCGAAAGGCCCATCATCGAGCCTACGGAAAGGTCAATCTCAGCATTGATGATGATGAAGGTCATCACCAGCGCCACGATGATTTTCTCAATCGAGAGCTGAAAGAGGTTGATCTGATTGTTGAAGGTCAGAAAAAATGGGCTGAGCGAGGCGTTGACCACAATGATCAACACCAATACAATAAATAAGAACCCTTCCCAACTTTTGAGTTTACCAAGCATATTCACGCCTCCCTCGTTGATTCGGCCTCAGCCTTTTTCTTTTCCCGCTTGATGCGCATAGCAATCAAGCGCCGCATCAGCACGGCATCTGCGGTGACCGATATCAGAATAAGCGAACCCAAAACCGCCTCGCGAGAGAACTCGCTCACCAGATCCCAACGCACGAGGCTGGTGTCGATGAGGTCTACCAGAACCGCCCCGATGAGCGCCCCGAAAACCGTGCCGGAGCCGCCAAAAATATTGACCCCGCCGAGCACCGAGGCCGCGACGGATTTAAGCTCAAATCCAAGCCCCGCCACCACGGTGATATTGCCAAAACGTGCCAAGAACATAAAACCCGCCAGCCCTGCCAGTGCGCCGGCAAAGGTAAAGGCGGCAAACACGGTGGCCTTAGCATTTATCCCCGCCATTTCAGCCGCTTCCGGGTTTGAGCCAACCGCATAAAACTTGCGCGCGGGCCGCAGCCGCGTGAGCGCAAAATGCACAAGCAGCACCACAACCAGCGCCACCACAAAAGCGGCCCTGAATTGCAGGGTGCCGATCTCCAAAAGCTTGGTATTGGGAAAGTTCACCAGCCATTGCGGCAAGTGCGAGGAGGTAATGGATTTTGCATCTGAAAACTCGACCAGATAGGAGCGAAACAGCGCCATGGTTGCCAGCGTCGCAATGATAGACGGCACTTTAAAGTAAGCCACAATCAGCCCGTTCACCGCACCAAACCCTGCACCTACCGCAATAGAATAGCCCACCACAAACACCCATGAAAGCTCGGGGTTATTGGAAATTAGGCTGCCGGTGGCATAGGCCGTAAAGCCCACGATTGAGCCGATAGAAAGGTCAATATTTCGCGTCAAAATCACCAGCGTTTGCCCCGTCGCAATCAGTGCCATAATCGCCACTGAGCTGGAAATCCGGTTAAACAAGCGCCCGTTCAGGTAGTTTGGCACTTGGGTAGAGAAAAACAGCACCACAGAGATCAAGATGAATACCAACGCCAAAATCCGTAGGGTCTGCGGGTTGATTTTTGAAAAGAAGTTCCCCATTACGCGGCCTCCGTCTGGCCGGTTGCCAAGGCCATTATGGTCTCTTGGCTTGCGTCCTTATTGTCAATAATGCCCATCTGGTGGCCTTCGCGCATCACCAAAATCCGGTCCCCCATGGCCAGCACCTCCGGCAGGTCTGACGAAATCACAATCGCCGCGCCACCATTGGCAACAAAATCACGGATCAGGTCATGCACCTCGGCCTTGGCACCCACGTCAATGCCCCGTGTTGGCTCGTCCAAAATCAGCAGGTCTGGCTTCATATTCAGCCATTTTGCCAACATCACCTTTTGCTGGTTGCCCCCCGAAAGCATACCAACCTCGATCTCGATATCCGGCGTGCGAATGTTCAGCCGCTCTCGAAAAGCCTCCGTCACCTCGGCCTCCCTACAGCGATTAATAATCCCACGCGGAGATAAAAACTCGGCCAGCGTCGCCAGCGTTGTATTTTCCCGAATAGACATCGGCATGGCGAGGCCAAACTTGCGGCGGTCCTCGGATACATAAGCAATCCCCGCCTCCATCGCCTGCTTGGCCGACTTCATTTCCATCGGTTTTCCCTTATAATAAATCGCCCCCGCGCTGGCAGGCAGAATGCCAAACAGGCTCAGCGCCACATCGGTGCGCCGCGCGCCGATCAGCCCCGACATGCACAGCACTTCGCCCACTTTCAGGTCAAACGAAATGCCGCGATACACGCCCTCAAGCGCGAGGTCTTTGACCTCCAGAATGGTTTCATCAGTGGCATGGGTCGGCGCTTTGGCAAAATAGTTGCCCACCTCGCGGCCCACCATTTCCGCGATCATCCCGTCCGAAGTTACGTCTTCCACCAGCTTGGTGGAAATATGCTGGCCATCACGAATAACCGTCACACGGTGGGCGATTTCAAAAATCTCTTCCAAGCGATGCGAAATATAAACCACCGCCACGCCCTGCTCCGCCAGCGTGGTCGCAATACGCCGCAACTGCGCTGCCTCATGGGCCGAAAGGCTGGCGGTTGGCTCGTCCATAATCAGCACCCGCACATCTTGGCTCAGCGCCCGCGCGATCTCTACCGCCTGCTGCTCAGCCAGTGTCAGGCCGGAAGCGATGCGGTCCACGTCCAGCTTCATGCCTACCCGTTCAATCAACGCCAGCGCCTTTTTGCGCAGCTTGCCACGGCGCTGAATCCAACCCTCCGTGGTGGAGCTGGCGAATATATTCTCGGTGACATCAAAATCAGGAAACACCATCGGCTCTTGGTAAATCGCCGCCACGCCTTGTTCACGCGCAGCCGATGTGCCCGAAATGCTCACCGCATTGCTGTCTATCTCAAGGCTGCCCGCGCTTGGCTGATGCACCCCTGTCATGATCTTAATCATAGTGGATTTGCCCGCGCCGTTTTCGCCAACAATCGCATGCACTTCGCCGGGATAAAGGTCAATCGACATATCGGCCAACGCCGCTGTCATACCAAAATTCTTGGAAATGTTCTTAAGGCTTAAAACCGGATTTGCCATTGTCCCCTCCTCCCAAAAAGGTTCGGAGGCCAGCCCGTGCCAGCCTCCGAAATTATTTTACTTAGAAGCCGCTTCCACGTTTTCAGCGTTATAAACGGTGAATGGCCCCATCAGAATGCGCAGCGCGCCCGGGCGGGATGCATCATCTTCGATGGTGTAATCCCCCATGCGGCCTGCGGTGAAGGTCTCACCCGCTACACCCTCAAGCTGGCCAGAAGCCAAGCCGTAGGCGGTGTAATAGGTGAGGTAACCAAGGTCGCGGAAGTCCCACAATGCAAACTCTGGCGCACAGCCGTTCAGAGTGTAGCTCACCATTTCGGATGGCAGGCCAAGGCCGGAAACGCGCACTTGGTCGCAAAGGCCCTCGTCTTGCATCGCCTTGGCAGCGGACTGGATGCCCACGGTTGTAGGAGACATAATCAACCCCAGATCAGGGTATTTATCAACCAAAGCCAGCGCGCGATTATAGCTCACTTCGGATTGGTCGTCGCCATACACGGTGTCGACCAGTTCGATTTTCGCATATTTAGGATCGGTGTTCAGCACTTCGATCATGCTGGCATTCCACGCGTTTTGGTTTGATGCATCCGGCGTGGCCGAAAGAATAGCCATTTGGCCTTCGCCCTCAAGGATGGAATAGGCCATTTCAGCCATCACGCCACCGATCGAAGCAAAATCAACCTGTGCCACAAACACATCTTCGCCTTCGCCTGATGGAATGGGGCTATCCCAAGTCACAACCTTGGCACCCGCAGCTTGCGCAGCCAAAGCGGAGGGCGAGATCTGGTCGCCCGCGTTATTGGAAAGCATAATCGCGCCTTGGCCCTGCGTGGCCGAGGTGGTCATAATTTCGATCTGGCCAGCCACCGAGTTTTCAGGGGTCGGGCCAACAAACAGCAGCTCGCCGCCGTTGCTCAGCTCGGCATGGGCTTCCTGCGCGCCTTCATTGGCTTGGTCAAACACCAGAATGCCGAGGAATTTTGGCAGCAGAACCATGTTAATATCACTGCCGCCATCGAGCATG
>JAJRRX010000076.1 GCA_024279075.1 Alphaproteobacteria bacterium
CAGTTTCTGCTGGTGCCCATGGGTGGATCTCCTGATGGCCGCGCAACGCTTTGGCGGGGAGCATAGCCCAGAAGGCAAAGGGAATGAGCCGCGTATTGAGGCCCGTAAGCCCACCAAAATAAAGCTGCGCAAAAAGCCCGGCGGCTTTGCGATTACGCTTTTATTTCTTGCTGCTTTTCCGCTGCTACTGGAGGGTTTTAGCCAAATCACCAGCGCTTCCCCTGTTGGCGCGGCTATATCTTTTGGCAGCTTCGCCCTGTTTGTGCTGGCCGTGTGGACGCTGCGCGAGGGCATAAAAGCCGAGGCCGCTTATAACGAGCGCAAAATTGCCCGCCCGCCGATGTTTCCGCGCAAGCTGATAGCGGCGGCGCTGTCTGGCACGGCGGTATTTCTCACCACGTGGTTTGGCTGGGGCCAAGGCATGTTTGTCGGCATCGGCTTTGGCGCATTGGCCGTGGCCGCGCATTTGGTCGCTTTTGGCTTTGACCCGATGAAGCGAAAAGGCCTGCCCGGCTTTAATGAATATGAAACCGACCGTGTAGCGCGGGCGGTGGATAAAGCCGAAGCGATTATGGCCGAGATCGAAGAGGCCGCGCAGGGGATCAACATCCGCGCAGTAAACCGAAAGCTTAGCAGCCTGCTAGATTCGGTGCGCGAAATGCTCCGCACCGTCGAGCAGGACCCCCGCGACCTAAGGCGCGCCCGCAAATATATGGGCGTATATCTAAGCAGCGCCCGTGATGCGACGATCAAGTTTGCCGAGCTAAATCAGCGCTCTAAGGACACGGCGAAAGAAGCCGAGTTTGTGGAGTTGATCAGTGACCTTGAAACCAGTTTCAACGGCGAGCGCCAGTTGATGCTGCAAGACAATCAGTCCGACCTCGATATCGAGATTGAAGTGCTGCAAGAAAGATTACAAAACGAAGGCCACGTGGCCAAAGATTAGACCCAAAGGGAGATATTTATGACTGAAGATGTGCGCCAAAAGGCCGAAACCAGCCTGAAAGAAGTGGAAGCCGTGACCGCCGCGCTTCTGCCTGAAGTTAAAGGCGAGTTGATCGTGGTAGACCAAGCCAACGCCGCCGAGAAGGCCGCGATTGAGAACGCCATGGGCGAGCTCGACATGGGCAACACCCAGTCGATCATCCAATTTGGCTCCAAAGCCCAAGCCGAGCTGCAAGTGATTTCGCAAGAAATGCTGGCCGGAGTGCGCAACAAAGATACGGGGCCTGCGGGCGATGCTTTGCGCTCCATGGTCACTTCCATTCGCGGGTTTTCCAGCAATGAGCTGGACCCGAACCGCAAGCTAAGCTGGTGGGAAAAGCTTTTGGGCCGCGCCAAGCCGGTGGCGATGTTTATGGCCAAATATGAAGAAGTGCAGGACCAGATCGACAAGATCACCGAGGAGCTGCTCAGCCACGAAACCGTGCTGCTAAAAGACATCAAATCCCTCGATAAGCTCTATGAAAAGACGCTGGATTTTTATGACCAACTGGCGATTTATATCGCAGCTGGCGAAGAGAAAATCCGCATTCTGGATGAGGTCGACATTCCTGCGATGGCGAAAATCGTGGAGGAAGCCCCAGAAGAGGACGG
>JAJRRX010000077.1 GCA_024279075.1 Alphaproteobacteria bacterium
CAATCGCGCCGACCTGAAATATTTTGTAATATTTTCCTTGCCTTATGCCCCTAAGGCTCCGAAACTAGCGCCGCAGCTTTATGCACCGTTCATGTTGAACAACTTAAGGAGTATTTTAATGCTACGTGCAAAATTAGGTTTGCTGGCAACGGCCAGTGTTTTTCTCCCCTCGGTTGCCTTCGCGCAGCTCAGCGTTTGCGGCGTTTCCCCAGCGGAAGTGCAGCCCTTTGGTGGCTTTGGCGCAAATGTAACCTCCATTTCAAGCCCCGCGCAAATGCAAGTGCAACTAACGCCGGGTGTCAATAATTATCTACAATTTGAAGTATCCGCCCCAACAGATGTGCGCATAGAAGCCACGGATGATAGCGGCGTTGACCCAGTGATGGTGCTGCTTGACACCTCGGGCAATGAGCTGGCCTCGGATGATGATGGCGGCGGCGGGCGGGCCTCGCGCATTGAAACCTCGCTTAACCCCGGCAGCTATTGCGCCAAGGTTTATAATTTTTCCTCCAATAATGGCCCAACCACGGTTCAGCTTTCCCGCTGGGACCAGCCCGCCATTACGGCCGGTGCTGCATCGGGCGGCGGCGCAGCCGATGCCTGCACAGCCGCAACTCCGGCTAACCCGATTGCCTTTGGCCCGATCAACGCGGCACTCGCTGGCGGTGGCCAAATCAGCTTTTCCCGCACGGGTGCTGTTACTTATCATCGCCTCACCGTGGATACCCCGCTTGGCCTAACCATTACGGCCAATAACACCGATGCCGACCCTGTTTTGCGGGTCTATGATAATTCGGGCAATGTCGTGTTTGAAAACGATGATTATGACGGGTTGAATTCGCAAATCGATATGCAAACCCCGCTGCAATCGGGCGATTATTGCATTGCGGTCAGCGCGCTCTCTGATGGCGAGCAGCAGATTGATGTGGTCGTGCGGGCTTTTGACGAGCAAGCTTTCCTCAACGCGCGTTATGCAACCGCCGAGGCCTCGCCTCCTATCGGTGGCAGCTATCCGATCGATAGCATTGGCATGATCCAAACCGCGTTTTCCGGCGATGTTCTGGTTGGCAAAGATGCCCGTTGGCTGATGTTTGAAGTGGCCGAGCCATCTTTGGTGCTGATCCAAGGCATTGGCAATGGCGGCGCGGACTCGCAGCTTTACCTCTATAACGACCGTGGCCAGCAGCTTGGCTTTAACGATGATAGCGGCATGGGTGGCAACTCCACCCGTGATAGCCAAATCGCCGCCGAGCTTTACCCTGGCCGCTACCTCGCAGCCGTGCTGCTTTATAACTACGAGGAAGGAACCCCGAGCCAACCGGTGCGGATATCCCTCCAGCGCTACGTGCGCGCGCAGTAAATCTTGAGTGAAATCAGGAAAGGCCCGCCATTTGGCGGGCCTTTTTTATGGGGGCCTGTTACAGCGTGCTGTGGGACAGTCCCGAATTGCGCCTCCTCGGCGACCCTTCGGGCCACCTCGTCGGCGCATGCGGCGCTTCGCTTGCAGGGGGAAGTTCGCAGCGTTAGAGGGGGGCCGAAACCTTAACCGCCGCATATTTAAACTCCGGAATTTTGCCTACAGGGTCAAGTGCGGCGTTTGTCAGCACATTGGCGCTGGCTTCAATATAAGCAAAGGGCACAAACACAGTGTTGGCGGGCACCGCGCGGTCGGCGCGGGCTTTGAGGGTTATCTCGCCACGCCGTGTGGTCAGGCGCACAGGGTCGCCTGCATGCAGGCTTAGCTCTCGCAGGGTTTTGGGGTGGAGCGAGCAGGTGGCTTCTGGCTCCACCGCGTCCAGCACTTTTGTGCGCCGTGTCATGCTGCCCGTGTGCCAATGCTCTAGCTGGCGGCCGGTGATGAGCACAAAAGGGTAGGCGGCATCAGGGCGCTCGGCGGGTTCTGTTACCATAGCGGGCCTAAAATTGGCCACGCCGCCTGCGCGGGGGAAGCCCTCAGCAAATACAATCGCTTGTCCGGGGTCGGTGGGGGAAAGGCTGGGGTAGGTGACAGCGTTTTCGGCCATTAGCCTATCCCATGTGATATTATCAAGGCTCGGCATAAGGCGCTTCATTTCGGCAAAAATCTCGCTTGGGTGCTGGTAATTCCAACCCAGCCCAAGGCGGTTGGCCAGCGCTGTGGTGATTTGCCAATCGGCCCGCGCTTGGCCGGGCGGGGTGATCGCCGCGCGGCCCGTTTGCACTTGGCGGTTGGTGTTGGTCACGGTGCCGTCCTTCTCGGGCCACGCGATCGCGGGCAGGATGACATCGGCAAAATTTGCGGTTTCGGTGA
>JAJRRX010000078.1 GCA_024279075.1 Alphaproteobacteria bacterium
GATGCCAATATCGGCGGCGAAAGCTATGTCGGCACAGCCAATTATGAAAAGCTCGCCAACTCCAAGAAATTTGCGGACACGATTGGCCGCACGTTTTATTGGATGTTTATTTCTGTGAGCCTGAAGCTGGTGCTTGGGCTGCTGGGCGCGAGCTTACTCAATGCCAAAATTCCCGGCCGCGCGGCGTTTCGGGTGCTGGTTATGCCGCCGTGGATCATCCCGATTGCCATTGGCTGCTTGGGTTGGCTTTGGCTTTATAACGGGCAGTTTGGCTTGCTTTCGGGGGCGTTGCAGTGGCTTGGTATCATTGATGGCCCGTTCGAGTTTCTCGCTTATAAGCAAAGCGCGTTTTACTCGGCGATTGTGACGGATGTCTGGGTCGGCACCCCGATGATCTCGATCTTTTTCTTGGCGGCGCTGCAAGGAGTCTCGACCGACCTATATGAAGCCGCCTATGTGGACGGCGCTTCGCGCTGGTATCGCTTCCGCCGTATTACCCTGCCGCAGATTTTTCCGGTGATCATTTCGATGGCACTGCTATCTGCGATCTGGACGTTTAACTCCTTTGAAATCGTCTGGATTCTCACAGAGGGCGGCCCACGGGGCGCGACCACAACCCTGATCATCGACACTTACAAAACTGCGATTGCCAGCTTTAAGTTTGGCCCCGGCGCGGCGCGGGCGGTGGTGATTGTGGTGCTGCTCAGCATATTTGCCTTTGTTTACATGGTGGTGCTGAAGAAGCTCGAAAAACGGTTTGGGAGCAAATGATATGATGAATCGCTACTCATTTCTGGAAAAAATCGGGCTTTATATCGCCATCGCGATCTTCCTGACCTTCGTGCTGCTGCCCTTTTTCGAGATGTTTATGACCTCCCTGCGCCCGCTCGACCACCTGCGCAGCGCGCCCTACAAGTTCTGGTCCGACAAGTTCTCGTTTGATGCCTATTCCAGTATGTGGGTGACGGTGCCAAAGTTGGGCCGCTACATATTCAATGGCGTGTTTATTGCGGGCGCGGTGACGGTGTTGGCGATGATCTTCATCATCCCCGCCGCCTATGCATTTGCGCGGTTTGAGTTCAGGGGCAAGGCACTCACGCTCTCGCTTTTCCTTGCGGTGAACATGTTTGCTGGCGCGGTGCTGCTTATCCCGCTTTACCGTGTTTTGCGCACGCTCGGCCTGCTCAACACCTATTTTGCCATGATCATCCCCGGCGCGGCCTTCCTTGTGCCGATGGGGATTTGGCTGCTTAAAAGCTACCTTGAGAAAATCCCGAAGGAGCTGGAAGAGGCCGCCTATGTGGACGGCGCCAGCAAGTTTTATACCCTGCGGCGGGTGATGCTGCCCTTGGCGGGGCCGGGGCTGATGGTGGTGGGGGTGTCGGTGTTTATCGGCGCTTACGCCCAGCAATACCTGTTTGCGATCACGTTTAACCAAAACAGTGATTACATGCCGCTGCCGGCGGGGGTTTTTGAGTTTATCGGATATCAGGATGTGGTCTGGAACGAGATGATGGCCGCATCGCTGGTGGGCGTGTTGCCCGTAATGTTGATCTTCCTGTTTATGCAGCGGTTCTTAATTGCTGGGTTAACAGCGGGGGCCATAAAA